>NZ_CEYLVT010000045.1:0-39876 GCF_982860115.1 Moorena sp. | reverse complement strand
TTTTTATGCTCCCTGCTCCCTGCTCCCTGCTCCCTGCTCCCTGTCACTATTGACCCACCACTGAACCACTTTTAAAAGATGAATTTAAGTCTTCAGGTGAAATACCAGAATTGATGGGTTTAGATCTGAAAAAGCGACCAAACTGAGCATACAAAGCTGGTAATACCAATAAGGTTAAAGCTGTAGACGTAAACAACCCTCCCAAAACAACTATTGCCAATGGCTGTAAAATTTCTTTCCCTGCCCCTGTGCCAATTACCAGAGGAACCATCCCTAACGCTGAAGTCAATGCCGTCATTAAAATTGCTACTAATCGTTCCGTTGAACCTTCAATAATTACTTGCTTTAAAGGCATTCCCTGAGCCAATTTATTATTGTAATTATCTACCAGAAGTAAACCATTGCGGGTAGCAACACCAAAGAGAGTGATAAACCCTACCATGGAAGCAACAGAGAGAATACCACCACCGAGGGCAACGGAAAAAATTCCCCCAGTTAATGCTAGAGGCAGATTGAGCATAATCATTACTGTTGCTGAAATTGACTTCACCGCAAAGTACATTAAAACAGCAATCACAATCAGTGCCAGAGTACCGAATACTAGTAAATTTTGAGATGCTCGTTGTTCTGATTCAAACTGTCCTCCATATTGGATAAAGTAGCCTGAAGGTAATTGCACTCTCTGCTTGACTGTGGCTTGAATCTCTTCAACTACACTACCTAAATCTCGATCAGCAACATTAGCTGAAACCACAATCAGCCGAGAAACATTTTCGCGGTTAATGGTGTTGGGTCCCTTACCATAACTAATCTGAGCAACTTGGGCAAGAGGAATCTTAGTGCCCGTGGGAGTGTCAACTAGCAGGTTGCTGATAGTATTAAGATTGTTGCGGTATTCGGCTTTCAACCACACTACCAAATCAAATAACTGTTGCTCTTCCAGTACCTGGGAGACAACTCTACCATTGAGAGCAGTTTCAACAATTTCTGAAAGCTGACCAACACTAAGACCATAACGGGCAGCAGCAGTGCGGTCAAACTTAATTTGCACCTGTTTGATCGGAATTTGGGGTTCAAGAATTAGATCCACCACACCAGGAATATCTTGCATGGCATCTCGAACTTGAGCACCAATAGTTCGTAATTCCGAAAGTTCCGGACCAAAAATTTTGACTGCGATCGCACTCCTGACTCCTGAGAGGACTTCATCCATGCGGTGGGAAATAAAACCACCAATACTAGGGGCTACCCCCGGTAACTTAGCAAATTCCTCACGGAGTTTCTCAATTGTTGCTTTTCGGTCTTTCATCCCCTCCTCTGAAATTTCCACATCCAAATGGCCGAGAGTAACACTACCAGCATCAGCATCACCGGGAGCACGGCCTGAACGTAACTGCACTGACTCAAACCGGGGGTCATCTTTGAGAGCTAGTTCCATGGCTGAACCAGCCCGATTCGTCATTTCCAGAGAGACACCGGGATAGAGAGTGAAAGCATTGACAAGCGATCGCTCCTGAAACTCTGGTAAAAAGACTCGTCCTAGAGAGGTAAAAATAATTAGAGAAGCGACAAACCCTGCTACTGCTGTTAGCAAAACTAGACTGGGAGCATGAAGAGAAAATCGAATTAATGGCTGATATAGTTTCTTGGAAAACCGCGCTACCCAAGTTTCTTCTTCTGGTAACTGTACAGTAGCAAGCAAGAAAGCACACAAAGCTGGACTCAGAGTCAAGGCTACAAATGTAGAGGCAAAAATTGAGACTAGATAGGCTACTCCCATCGGTGCAAAGATACGACCTTCAACACCAGTAAGGGTGAAAATTGGTGCGAATACTACAGCAATAATTACTGTAGAAAACAGCACACTCACTCGCACTTCCACTGAGGTGTTATAAACCACCTGTAAAGGGTTGATAGGATTTCCTGCTTGCTGATTTTTTCGTAATCCCCGGTAGCAATTTTCCATGTCCACAATCGAGTCATCCACCACTGACCCAATCGCTACAGCTAGTCCTCCCAGAGTCATGGTATTAATTCCCAAACCAAAGAGATTGAGTAACATCATCCCAATCAACAAAGACAGAGGAATGGCGCTGAGGGTAATAATGGCAGTGCGCCAGTTCATCAAGAACAGAAACAGAATAATAGAAACAATGATGATGCCATCGCGTAGGGCATTCCTGACATTTTTAATTGAGGCATCAATAAAATCGGATTGGCGGAAGGTAACAGTAACCTTGACATTCTCCGGCAAACCCCCTTTAATTTCCTCCATGGCTGCTTCTACCGCTTTGGTAACAGTAGGAGTATCAACCAGGGGCTGTTTGTTAACTAGCACCACAATCGCTTTTTTCCCATCCAAGCTACCATCACCCCGCTTCAAGGCAGCACCAATGCGGACATCAGCAAGATCAGAAAGCAGCACTGGTGTGCCATTACGTGCCACTACCACCGATTGTTCTAAATCCTCGATTGACTCAACTCGTCCAATGCCTCGAATTAATAGTTCCTTGTCTGGGCCAATCAGAAAGCCACCCGCTGCATTAGTATTTGCTGCTGCTGCTGCTTCCGTAACTTCTGTTAAGGAAACATCAAAAGCGGTTAACTTGGCAGGGTCAACCAGTACCTGATACTGACGTACATCTCCCCCATAGGCAATTACCTGAGTTACCCCCGCTACTGCCAATAATTGGTTGGTAATATCTCGGTCAACCAATCGACGCACAGCCATTAGGTCAATTTTAGAGGGGACATCTCCCGTCTCTACATCTTCGTCAATGGTAAAAGCGTAGGAAAGAATGGTGCCAATGGGGGAGGAAAGGGGAGAAATTTGTGGTGATTCTACTCCTTCCGGTAATCTGGCAGCAGCTTGTTGTAACCGTTCAGTTACTAACTGGCGAGCTTGATAGATATTAGTATCCCATTTGAAGATAACTTTTACTACAGAAATGCCCACTCCCGAAGACGAGCGTACTGTAGTCAATCCAGGAATGCCATTGATTGCACTTTCAACGGGCATTGTGACTAAAGATTCCACTTCTTCTGGAGCCAATCCCGGCGCTTCCGTTTGAATTTCAACTTGGGGAGGAGCAAAATTCGGAAATACATCTAAGGGCATTTGGGAAACAATGCGAAATCCCCAAACTGTGACGATGATAGCGCCAATTACAACTAGCCAACGTCGAGCAATAGACCACTTAAGGATGGAGTTGAGCATGTTGGTCTTACCTATAGCCTTGCTGATTATTGCCTGTTTACGAAACGATTAGGAATCGCGGAATCTAAATAGCCATCCCCATTGCTCTGACCATTTCCTTTTACATCAGCAGTGGAATGATAGTTATTATTGGTCGGTTCATCTGAAATTTCTATAGGTGCTGGTCTTGATTGTGAAGCAGTGCGCTGTCCCAGCATAAAAGCACCAGCTGTAATTACCCCTCCTACAGGAAAAACCCACCACCAGGGTAGGCTAGCAACATTAAGGTTAGTCGATGTTGCCTCATGATTATGCCCTTCCTGGTCATGTTCATGGTGATCAGCTTTAGAGCCACCCCTTAAGGATTGGGCGTACAACATCACCCCCCCTTCAGCGACAATCTGGTCACCTTCAAATAAACCATTCTTGACTTCGACCAAATCCCCAAAAGTTGAACCAACAGCAAGTTCTACAGGTTCATAGAAGTTCTGACCATTTTGTACATAAACCAGTTGTTTACCATTAGCCTCCACCAAAGCATCTTGAGGAATCGCTAAAGTAGCTACATTGGTTTTATCAGTAAAAATCTTTAATTGAGCAAACATTCCTGGTTTTAGTTGCCCTCCAGGATTATCCAACCTTACCCTCACTGGCACTACTCGTGTCTGACCTGCTACTATCGGGTCGATTTGGCTAACTTGACCTGTAAAAGTCTGATTAGGCAGACTAGAAACTTCTAATCTGACCTTTTGGCCTATTTTTACCTTGTATAAGTCTTTTTCATAAATATTAGCAGTTGCCCAGACTTGATTATTGTTAACAATCGTCATCAGTTGCCCACCTGCGTCTTCAAAGGATTCACCCAAGGTTACTTGCCATTGCGCTACTGTACCGGAAATTGGAGCAAGCACCGTTACCTTTCCTTGCTCATTAGCAGAATTACTAAGTTGTTCCAGTCGGGTTTTGTAGGTAGTATCGCTCAGTTGAACCCGAGATTTGGCAGCCTTAACTGCTGTTTGAGCCCGTTTTAGTTCTGCTTCTGCTTCCAGAACCTCTCGACGGCTAAATGCTCTTTTCAGTAAGGTTTTAGCCTCTGCTAGCTTAGTTTTTGACTCTAGCATCTGACGTCGAGCCAGAGCACCTTCGATTGCTAATGCTAGGTCTTTATCGTACTCTTCTTGGGCTACTGCTAGCTGAGTTTCAGCTTCATCGATTTCAGCAGCAGCTATTTGACGCTGACGTTCTAAATTTTCCCTAGCTAGTTCCAGATTTGCCTCAGCTTCTCCCAATGTTGCCTTAGCTTCAGTCAGTCTGTCGAGAGACTCAACCCGCAATTCAATTAACTCCAAGCTAGAGATGACAGCAACCGCTTGACCTTTTTTGACCCTCTGACCTGGTTTGACCAAAAGTTTAGCAACTGTACCGGGAATCGGCGCTGTTACTTGCGCCTGTTGGTTGGGCTGGGTTTCAATTTGCCCAGTGGTTTTAATACCAATATCCAAAAACTGCCTATAGACGGATTGGAGTTTAATCCCAATTTGACTAGCGGTTGTCGCATCTACCTCAATTCCTTCGGGATTGCTGGTGGCTTCGGTTCCGCTTTGGAACTCATTACCATGTCCGGCATGGGCGAAAACAGCAACTGGTGCGATCGCTATCAGCAGCAAAAAGGTAAACGTTGAAGCCAGGATTGTTTCTGTCTTGTGCATAACATAATTTTGGATCAGTGCTTTTTATCCTCAGGAGAGGGTGCAAGTAATCACCATAGTCTCCACCCAGACACCTAAAATGTCAGGATGGTCGTTTGCTGTCGTCTTGATTAAGTATCACAAGCAAATATGAAATCAGGATGAAATGTCACGTATCGATGAAATTATTTTTTGTTAGGACTTTCGTAAGGCTTCAGCTTATGAGAGTATAAAATTGATTTGTTAAAATTTGTTAATCACTGTCATAATTTAATTCTATGTTTTATAATTAATGCTTTATAATCTATGTATAAATTGTGATAATTGTTGATGGCATATTATATAATTGCTACTCGCTAATCCCTGGTCCGAATTTATCTTTGTTATTATATAATATGGCTATAGGTTCGTGCAGCTTTAAGCTAATTTATTCAAGGAAAGTTACACCCTTACCCGCTTTCTTTCCCGCATATCGCTAGTATAGACAAAGTATCAAGCCGCAAAAGACAGATGAGAGTACTGCTAGTTGAAGATGAGCCAGACTTGGGTGCTGCAATTAAGCGAGCGTTAAATATAGAGAAATACGTGGTGGACTTAGTTGTTAACGGCACTGACGCTTGGGGTTATTTGAACAACCATGAAACCCAATATACCCTGGCTATATTCGACTGGTTGCTACCAGGGATATCGGGACTAGAGTTACTGCGTCAGTTACGCTATCATAATAATCCCTTGCCTATTTTGATGCTAACGGCAAAAGACCGCTTGGAAGATAGAGTGATGGGTTTGGATACGGGAGCCGATGACTATTTAGTGAAACCGTTCCGAATGGCAGAGTTGCTAGCAAGAGTTAGAGCCTTGCACCGGCGAACACCTCTACTCCAGCCCCAACAACTTCAGGTGGGTGACCTTATTTTAGAGTATGGTAACCGAACGGTTTATCGTCTTGCTGCTAACGGTGAGAAACTCGACATTCCACTAACGAATAAAGAATTTCAGCTCTTAGAGTATTTCATGAAGCATCCCAATCAGGTGATGACCACCAACCAAATTCGCAATCAACTTTGGGAAGTGAGTGCAGAACCGATTAGTAACGTAGTGGCGGCTCAAATGCGCTTGCTACGTCGGAAACTCGAATCAATCAACTCCAGCATTCCGATTGAAACCGTTCATGGTTTGGGATATCGTCTCAATCTCAAAAAATCATGAATCGAAATAAGCTATTTAACCAGACTCGTGGGAAATTAGCACTTTCCTATGCCATCGTCATGGGGTTTATTTTGAGCCTGTTGGGATTTGGTGTTTACAGAGCGATCGCTCATGCCCATTTAGTCACTTCAGACCGGGAGTTAAAATCTGTTGCGGGAACACTCCATGATAGTCTGGAATTGAAGCTCAAGGAACCGGGACAGGTAGAGCCGATAATTGGGGAACTATTACCGAATCTGTGTATCGTTGGAGTGAACTGTTCCCAACCACTGGTGAGTTCCCAACGCCACATCCTCAGTGCTATTAGCCAAGGTCACTACTACATCCGGCTATTTGATACCTCAGGACGTTTAATTGCCGTTGCAGGAACTTACCCAGAGGGATTACCCCAGGTGTTTAATCAAGCACCTTGGCAAACCCTGTCCGATGGTAAGGGCAACTCCTATCACCAAATTTCTCTATCGCTACATACTCAAGATCAGCGGGATTGGGGGTATTTGCAGGTGGGGCACTCTCTCCAATACCTCAACGACTACCTCAATACGATAAAATTAATCTTGGCATTGGGTTTGCCAATGGCAATTATCTTAGTCGGCAGTGGGAGTTGGTGGTTAGCAGGGTTGGCAATGGAACCTATTTACCAATCCTATAGACAGATTCAACAGTTTACCGCTGATGCTGCCCACGAGCTACGAACACCGATAGCGGCTACACTGGCAACGGTTGAATCGGGGCTTTTGATGCCTAGCTTGGATCAACAAGAAGCACGAAACATTCTGGAAATTGTTGAACGTCAAAATCAGCGGCTGAGTCAGTTAGTTGCGGATTTGTTGTTGTTGTCTCGCTTAGATAGACAACCAGCATCTGTAGGTCACCAGACATGCTGTCTCAATGACCTGGTTAGCGATTTAGTTGAGGAATTAGCAGCCTTGGCAATCGCTTCCGAGATTAAGTTGACATCTTCGGTGCGAGTGCCAACTATTCTGGAAGTTATGGGTGATTCTGAGCAGCTTTATCGCCTAGTTTCTAATTTAATTATTAATGGTATCCAATACACCCCTGTGGGTGGTAAAGTAACTGTTATTTTAGATAAGAGCGACCAACACGCGGTGATCCAGGTAGAAGATACGGGGATTGGTATTGCCCAAGAAGACCAAGGGCGAATTTTTGATCGCTTTTATCGAGTCAATAGCGATCGCTCTCGTCACACAGGAGGTTCCGGATTAGGGCTGGCAATTGCTAATGCGATCGCTCAAGCACACCACGGTAGCTTACAAGTATACAGCGAACAAGGTGTTGGTAGTAGGTTTACTCTTCGATTCCCCAAGGCAGTTACTTCGTTTGATCAGGAACACTTTAGCGCTCCAGTTTTTTTCCAGTCCAATTCCGAAGTGAAGTATGAAAGATAAAGGAAGAAAGTCTAGTAGGGTGCGTTAGGGGCGCTCACCCTCATTTTCCGCCTCAACGCCCGGGTTAGGTTGCTGCCCTATTGTAACGGGCAAGATGCCCGTTCCACCCACCGGGTCAAACATAAAAAGTGAGATGCACCCAACGCATCTTATATAGGACTACGTATTAAGAGGACATTGATACAAGCTGAAACGCTCTTTTAGTGAACTTTTGCCTCTTGCCTCTTGCCTCTTGCCTTGCGCGTAGCGCTATATCATTGCGTGTCGCTTCTTGCTTCAATTATTACCTCTCCTGGTTTTTGCTCACACAGTGTATCACCCTTAGCTTGTCCTAATTGATCGTACTTAGATTGCTCAGGAAATACTCTGATTTCAACGATATTCTTTCGCTCAGATTTGCTCCAGCTTCTCTTACCTGTAAGCCCAAGGCAGACAGGTTGACCAGATTTTTCCAATTCTTTTAATACTCCCTGAAAATCCGAGGAATTTTTCTTTGCGTCTTCATCTATATTGATCAAGGAGAAATGGTGAGTATTTGCTTGTCTGTCAGTCCATACTTCATAGGTTCCTGCCTTTTTATAATTTTCATAAAGATTGGTATCGGTATTTATAATTTTAGTACCAACCCACTCTTGGGCAACTGGGTTTGTTTCTGCCTTCGGTAGAATAAAATCGTTTACTAAATAGAATACTGTAATTAGTGAACTCAAAATACTGATACTACTAATAAATATTTGCAAATTGGATGTATTTAAAATTATATTCATATGTATATTTTTTTTTATTATTTGTTATATTATTCATAATAATTATGTTTTATATTTTTATTATAACAATATTTTTTAATCATTGAAATTCTCTATATTCCTACAAGTATATATAGGAAAATAATCCCGATATTCTACAAGTTATAGATAAAATAATTACAATCCTTGACATGTAAAAGCAGCCCAGTAAAATGGGTGTGCAAAAGGTTTGTCACTACCTTGAACTTGATTAAACCGTTGCGACCAAAGTTTCTTTAACTTTTGATCAAAAGGTAACTGTCTCTGCTCAATCCACTCCTCCAGTTCGTAGAGAGTGGTATCTCGGAGCCAACGTTGAGCTTGGCTGAGTGCTATAGTGGCTGATGTTTTATTTTTGAGATTTTCATAAAACTTGATCATCATAAATGTTGTGGAAAGGTCATCCACTTCCCAGAGACTGCTAACGACATTTGAACTGCCTGCATAGAGAAAGCCACTGGGCAAGCTTGTGTACTCATCACTGAGGCTAGTAATGTCTATCAATCCTGTCTCGCAAGCTGAGAGAGTAACCAAGCGACATTTTGATAAGTTAAATTCAAATATTTCCCCCAAAGTTAAGAGTCCATTCCCAGTTAAGTCTTCATCATTTGCTAATCTAAGCCCTGATTCTAGAGGTGAATCTAAGTTGAAGTTACCATGGCAAGAGAAGTGAACAATGTTAGCATTCTGTAGAGCATTTTCCTGATTCAATGCCTCTTTAGTAGCAGCTTTAGTAGCAGCTTGTTTCGCCAAGATATAAGCCTGGTCAAACTGGGAACTAATAGCGCTTACTTCAAGGTCAGTGAAGTCTAGGTCGTCAGTGGGATTTTGGACAATGAACAGACGATCAAGATTATGCTGTTGAGGTGAGGTATGTCTTGCCTCTACAGTGTGCAATAGCTGGCAGCTAGGAGCATAACTTACTCCACCAGGGTAGAGGTCTAACAGGCGATTTTGACGTTTTTGCTCAACAATGTCATCTTTTGCCAGAGGCAATTCTCTTTTGGTATTTTCTTCCCTAAGCTGAGTAGATATTGCCAGAGATTCTCCGAAAGTCAAATTATTAAGTAATTCAGTAGCGCTATTCTGACTGTTGACTTTGGCATCTTGACCTCCTACCTCTAGGGCGTGGAGGGGAAACATATGGAGAAAGCGATGGGGGATTAGAATCAGTCTCTGGCAGTTTATGGGAATCAGAGAGAGTAAATGGTTGAGGTTTAGAATATCAGCAAGTTGCCGTAAACGATCATCTAATTCATTTCGCCATTGTTGCTTATTATCATAGTAGGAACTGAGATAGCTACTAGTCCAATCTAACAAGGTTTGTAGGTCTTCTGGGGAGGCTTGCCAAACCATAGGCATATGGCTGCAGGATGTGACAATGAAAGTTAAAAATGTCTCGCTTGTGACATACCACTCGATCAGAGCAGTTTGCTGATCGGGCAGCAATTGCTTAATCTGTTTAAAAGAGATGGGTTCAATTTTCTGAGTAAGGTTAAAGGCAGGATCGATGGGGTGAATATCATGCTTGATTAACTGATCTAGTTGTCTGATCAGTTGCTCTAACTTAGTGCGGTTTTCCTTTATATCAATAGAGGGATCAAAACTACCATCTATAGATCTAATGCTTTCTTTGATGTTAAGCCTACGCTCTTCCCTGACAATTTCCCGGCGCAGGCGATCTAGCTCTTTGAGGACAGTTTTGGGAATGTTGCCTTTGGGGTAAAGGTTTTTATTTACCAGTATTTCAACAAGGTTACGAGCTTTGCTGCGCTCGACATATTCAAGAGCCCGGTCAAACTGTTCGGTATTGATGCAGGCTTGCACCATGTTGCTGTAAACATCTATCGCTGCTGAGAGAATCTCTTCACGCCTTGCCTCAGTACTAGCCCAGCTACGGCTTTGCTCGACCGCTTCAATAGCAATATCATACCCTTCAATGGCTTCTGTCCAGAAGGCAGCAGCAAAAGCTGTATCGCCTAAATTCCGTCCAACCCTAAGGCAGTCTACTGGAAAAGCTGTAGGGAAAAAAACCTCTAAAGCATTTTTATAGCAAGTAAGTGCCTTGGCAATCTGTCCCAACTCGCGATAAGCAGTAGCTAAATTACTCTGAGTCCTAGCCCATTGTTCTGGGAATGCCTCGCGGGTGTAAACCTGTAAGGCTCTTTGGCTGCAGCCAATAGCAAGTTCAAGATTGTCAGCTCTGTTTCCACGAATGCGATCGCTATAGGCAATGGCCAGATTACTTTGAGTAGCAGCCCAATCCATTGGAAAAGCCTCTCTAGTGCGGACTTCCAAAGCACTATAGTAAGCCTGAATCGACATTTCCAGGTTTGTTGCTTTGTCACCTCGAATACGCTCCCGGTAAGCAACTGCTAGGTTGTTTTGGGTCATTGCCCAAGGGTGGGGAAATGCTGAACGAGTATAAACCTGTAAGGCTCTTTGGCTGCAGGTAATAGCTTTTTCTACATTTTCAGCTCTGTTTCCAGGAATGCGATCGCTATAGGCAATGGCCAGATTACTTTGAGTAGCAGCCCAATCTATCGGAAAATCCTCTTTAGTGCGGACTTCCAAAGCACAATGGTAGGCTTGGAGTGCCATTTCCAGGTTATCAGCTTGATCACCGCGAATGCGTTTGCTGTAGACCGCACCTAAGTTATTGTTGATTGTAGACCACTGTTGAGGAAATGCCTCGCGAGTATAAACTCGCAAAGCATTTTGATAGCAAGCAATGGCTTTCTCTAAATTCTCGGTCTTTTCCCCATAAATGCGATCACTATAGGCATTTGCTAAATTGTTTTGAGTAGCAGCCCATAGCTGTGGAAATTCATTACAGGTGTATACTAGTAAAGCATTTTGATAGCAAGCAATAGCTTGCTCCATATTCTCAGCTCTATTTCCCAAAATCCGGTCTTTATATCCATTGCCCAGATTATTTTGGATTATGCCCCACTCCTCTGGAAAGGCTTCGCGGGTGAAGGTCGTTAGTCCAATTTCAAATCCAGTGATTGCCATCTCCAGATTGATTGCTCTACTACCTAGCGGAAACTGTTTAATCAAGTTACTGAAATCACTAAGTATAACGGCGATATCTTGTGCTTGTTCTGGCTCTATTTCCGATAGTTTTATCTCAAACCAGACTCTAAAAATTTTAGCCAATTTATCATCTAGTTTGTCGAGATTTGCTTGTAGTAATGGATAGACCACCTGAGGATTACCCTGACTCTCCGCAGTTGCCTGTAAAACCTCCATCAAAAACTCAACATAGTCTTCATAAATAGACAATTCTGCTGAGTTACTTTTTTTAGTTGTCTGACTCTTAACCTGCTCTAATCCCCCCAGCGCTTCAGCTAATTGCTCTGCTAGGTTTTGCAACCAATCAGCCGCTTTACGATCACCCTGTTCTGCAAGTGTTTCGGAAACTCCTACCATTGTGAGTATCAAGTTTTTATCTATCAACTCTTGATTAGCTATCAGAATTTCTGATTCTTTCCCACTAGAGCAGGTAAGTAAAGCATTGATTAATTTTAAATAAGCTTTACTAGATTGTTCATCCATAATTTAATTACTGGGTCTGAGTCACATTTATCAGTCACTGAAAAGACCAGGTAGTATGTGCTTTCAACGATTAATAATCCCCCCTCAGAACCACCATGGAATCTGCCAGGGAAACTATCCAAGTCATTCCATTCCTCTACTGTCAGTTTGGGCTGATTTGCCGGTTTGATTTAGTCATGACTGCAAGTACTCCCTGATTTTTGGTGCAAATTCTTGAAGGCAACGGTCGTGAAATAGAGCAGTTGCTTTCAGTTTAGTACCTAAGCAGTCTGCAATTTCTTGCCACTCATAACCATCAACCCTCAGTAGCGCAATGGCTCGAAAATTTGCTTTGGCAAGCTTCCGCATATGCCTACACTTGAAAAGTCCTTCTGGATCTTCCCTGATACAATCCACAATCTGTTCGGAAAGCAGACGAGCTGTTTCAGAAGGAAGGATATCTAACAACACATAAGACTCGTCAGTGTGACCAGACTCAGAATTGCTAAGTGGTGTATAGATGGAAACTGTTTTGACCCATTTCTTTGTTCCCTGCTTGACAAAGGAATAGTTGCCGAGGTGATCGTTTATAATCTGGTTAACTATGTGAGTCTTGAGAGATCTCACATAACGTGTTACACTTCCTTTGTTGGGGTCAATTTCCCTATTCTGAATCTTCCTAGTAAGTCTCAGACTAATTTCTTGTGTGGTTACTTCAGTAACCTCTTGGTAAATCTCCCTTGGTAAGGGTAATTCATGGTTTTTTGGAGACACTTTAAGCCAACCAGGTTGGGAAATTTCTGAAATCAGCTTTCTCAGAGCACGATTCTGCTCAAAGCTCCTAGAAGGTAGGTTCTGAGCTTTCAGACCTTGAGCATTTATGTTATCATCGGTTGTAGCTTCATTGATATCCTTATTTTCCTCAGAGGATGCTGGCTTTTTATTTTCATTCATTGAATAGTTTCCTTAAATTAGCTGTTTTGATCTCTGGACAGCGGTTGTCAGCTAAAACTCAGATATGAAGTTCTGCACCACAACCCGCTTAGCTACTTGTATCGAAAAAATCCTGAAGTTCTACAAACGAGCAAAATTTTTTTATTTTACTCAAATACCATTTTTAGAATTCAGCTAGGGCAAGGTAATTTTTAGGGATAAGTTGCTTTAACAGTTGCAAAGTGAGATAATTTGTAGAACCGCTAAATATAGCGCTATATTTAGCGGAAATAAAATTTATAACTATTGAAGGCTTCACCTAAAGGCTGAAATATGAAAGATAAAGGAAAAAAGTGACATCTTGAGGGATGAATACATATAGATCAAAATATACAAGTTGTTGAACAACCGATAAATTAGACTATTTCATCCTTCATCATTAATACCTTATACTTCATCCTTTATCCTTCATACTTAATCCTTAATAAGCTTATTAGAGAATACTGCGCAGCATCCAAGCCGTTTTCTCATGTATACTCATGCGTTCGGTCAACAGGTCAGCTGTAGACTCATCGTTAGCACGTTCAGCGGCTGGGAAAACAGACCGTGCAGTTCTTACCACTGCCTCATTGGCTTCCACTAGCAAGCGCACCATTTCCTCAGCCTCCGGAACATCGCTGGTTTCTGGAATGGAGGATAATTCCGCATACTGACTGTAGCTGCCAGGAGCAGGATAGCCTAGGGTACGAATCCGCTCTGCTACCGCATCCACTGCTAAAGCCAACTCATTGTACTGTTGCTCAAACATCAGGTGTAGGGAGTTGAACATTGGTCCAGTAACATTCCAGTGGAAGGCATGAGTCTTCAGGTATAGGGTATAAGTGTCCGCTAGCAGACGAGACAATCCCTCAGCAATCTCTTTGCGGTCTTGTTCATCAATACCAATATTGACAGGTACAATCGTTGCCATAGTACTCTCCTAAAGGTTCCTACTCAAAACTAATAGTAGCGACGGTCAGCTTTAAACAGACTAATTTTAAGCAATTCTGGTTTCCTTGGGAATTAACCCAAGGTATAAACCTATTTTTGTCCCAAAATTGCTAATTTTCACGCTAAATGCCGTTTTAATACGGAACGAGGAGCGCGACGAACGCGGCACTTAATGGTTTTTTTTCCTAAACGCTGGTGTGCTTCGTAACGGTGGCAACCGGAAAAACCATAGTATTGCCCATCTACTTCTAACACATCAATCGGTTCGCGCAAACCCTCTTTAGCAATTGATTCCATTAGTGCCGCCACCTTGTTTGGATCATTTTGTCGTGGTAGGGGACGGCGGATTTGCTCTAGGGGAATTTCTTTGATATCTACCATAGTGCTAGTAATTTTTCAATTTAGTTTTGATGGTAATAGGGTTGGGGGTTAGGGGTTAGGGGTTGGGTTAAGGGTTTTTGTATTTAATGTAAGCTTCCCTAATCTAAGCATTCCTAATCCCTAATACCAGGATTCCCGTAGGGACTAGGGTCGGGTAGAATAGGAAAAATTAACCAAGGGCTAATGAATCAAGCCAGTTTTAATCCAAATGAGATTACTGTGCCCAATGGCTGCTTCTTTGGCTTGCCCTATTCGGTTGAGGAGGCTTCAATCGTTTTCCTTCCTGTTCCTTGGGACGTGACCACATCTTACCGAGAGGGCGCAGCAAACGGTCCCCAAGGGATAATAGAAGCTTCGGTACAGTTAGATTGGTACGACTTTGATGTACCCCAAGCTTGGGAAACCAGGTGCGGGACAATACCGATTAACTCAGCTATCCAAGACCAAAATCGTGCCATGAGGTTGATAGCTAAAGAGATTATTCAGTATTTAGAAGCTGGTGGCAATGTGGATGATGATGCGATCGCAAAACAGTTAGCCATCGTTAATAAAGCCTGTGCTGCACTCAACAACTGGGTTTACACTCAGGCCCTGGAACTGCTGGAGCAAGGCAAGCTGGTTGCCATCGTCGGTGGCGATCACAGTGTTCCTTTTGGGTTAATGCAAGCCCTAACACAGCAACACGAGGAATACGGCATTTTACAAATTGATGCCCATGCCGATCTCCGACAAGCCTATGAAGGGTTTACTTACTCCCATGCCTCGATCATGTACAATGCGCTGACCCTACCTCAGATTAATCGTTTAGTTCAGGTTGGCATCCGAGATGTTTGTGAAGAGGAAATGTCTTGGGCTCATAGCGATCGCCGGATTGTAATGTTTGATGACTGGCAGCTCAAAGCTAACACTTACGAAGGTATAACCTGGGCAGCCCAGTGCCAGGAAATTATTTCTAATTTACCGAATAAAGTTTATATTAGCTTTGACATTGACGGATTGAATCCCGCCTATTGTCCCAATACAGGTACTCCTGTTCCAGGAGGATTGGAATTTAATGAGGCAATTTATTTAGTGCGATCGCTAGTCAAAGCTGGAAAAACTATTATTGGTTTTGATCTGTGCGAAGTTGCTCCTGGAGACTCTGGTGATGAGTGGGATGGCAATGTTGGGGCTAGAATTTTGTACAAGCTTGCCTGTTTGACTAGGTATAGGACTAATTGCTAAAAAAATCAGCATATAGCGTTTGTATTTGAGATGTAAACCTAGGAACTCTTTTTTTATTGTCAAATAAAACTCTGGAGCTCTTTACCCTCTTGGCTCTTGCCTCTTGCCTTTTGTATGCAAGCCTTTTTCGACAATAAGTGTGTTTACAACCCAGATACAAACGCTATCTGACTGCTTTAGCTTGGGTAGCCAAATGTGCCTTTTTCAACTGCTCCAGTAGAGCTTTTCGTTGGTCATAAAGGCGTTTTAGAGGACGAGGCGCTACCTTAGCTAGGCAGTAAGCGGTCAGTAGGGGCATAGCAATGGTCGAGTCACAATAAACCACTACCGTTTCTGATAACTTCTGTGGGTCAAGCTTGCACCAAGAGACCGCCTCCGATGGGGTTGCTCCTGACAAACCCCCTGTATCTGGACGAGCATCAGTTACCTGAAGAAAGTAATCATGCCCCTTCTCATCAATACCCAAGACTTCTTGAAGATACGGTTCCGTCTGCAACATGAAATTTTTCGGCGAGCCACCTCCCAAGATCCAAATCCCACTGGCTCCCCCATGGTTTTTAGCTGCCAGCACAATTGCTGCCGTTTCATTCACATCCAAGGACACATCAATCACTGGTCCGGTTCCCCGCAACCCTAGCGCTGCTAAATTCATCCCAATCGAACTATCTCCAGGGCTGGAGGTATAGATCGGGACTCCTAACTGATAAGCTGCCGCCAGCAGGGATTGGTTTTCCAGTCCCAATGTCTGCTCCCGTGCAGCAATGTACTTACCACAGAGGTAGTGAAACTCTGCCGTTCCCATTCGACCCTTAAACTCAGGCTGTTCAATGATCTGACGAAAGAACTTATCCGTTGATAGCAGCACGTCATAATCGAAGAAAATGTCATAGATCCGGACAACTCCTTCTTTCTGCAATACCACATCACTAATATCGTGCCGCCCTTGATGGAGTTCCAATCCGATGCCAAAGTGAGTGTCGTGATAGAGATTGGCTCCCGTAGATACTATCCAATCGACAAACCCTGCCTCCATCAGTGGGATCACTGCGGCCATTCCTAAGCCTGCGGGGGTTAATGCTCCTGTCAAACTTAAACCCACCGTTACGTTTGGCTGCAACATCCGCTCTACCAATAATTGGCAGCCTTCTCGTAACCGACCGGAATTGTAGGCTAGAAACGTCTGGTCGATCAACTCTGTGATTGGGATTCCTGCGGTAATCGGATTTGGAGCGATTTTACGCCCTTGCAAAAAGCGATTTTCTTTGATGGGCATGTTAGTTAAATCACTCGGTAAAACTTACGCTTAACGACGGTTCTAACTTAAAGATAAACATTCTGTAATGTCAAGGTGAATGGTTCGTGCTTCATGGCACAGATTACCTTAGGGCTTGTCTGTGCCATCAATCATATATCCATCGCTTTGGCTGTAGCGAGTACAATTGATACCTTTCCTTAAGCAGGACTTACCCAAAACTGAGCACCAAAACTGAGCACCAAACCCTATAAGTTCTAGGAAACCCAACAATTCGAGTTACTCGGTAAATCCTGAGCTTAGCAACTCAAATAGGTATAACTCCTCAAACTCCGCTCATAATTTTCCAGCAGCCGTTGAGATTCTGCCAAAGTAATTCGGTTCTCTTGCAACGCCTGTTCTGTGCGGCGGCGTATACCTTCTACCAAATCTTCAGCATCATACTGTATATAACCCAAAACTTCCGTGATTGTATCTCCCTTAACCACGTGTTCAATTTCATACCCTCTGGGGCTTAATTTGATGTGAACTGCGTTACTATCACCAAAAAGATTGTGTAAATTTCCCATAATCTCTTGGTAGGCACCAACTAGGAAAAAACCCAAATAGTAGGGTTCTTTGGATTTGGGATTTGGGATTTGGGATTTGCCATTGGAAATTGTCCCTTGCTCCTTGGCTTTGCGCAAAGGATGTAGTTCCAGCAACGATTTAACATCCCGCAGGTTAATAAATTGGTCTATTTTACCATCACTATCGCAGGTAAGGTCAGCCAGGATACCCCTTTGAGTTGGTTCTTCATCCAGCCGATGGATGGGCATAATCGGAAATAGCTGGTTAATTCCCCAGCAATCTGGCACTGATTGGAAGACGGATAGGTTGACATAATAAATTGATGCCATGATCGTTTCCAGGTCTGCTAGATCATCAGGAACATAGTCTTGTGTCCTGATAATTTCCCGAATCTTCTGACAGCACGCCCAATAAAGCTGCTCAGCTTTAGCCCGCTCGGTAATGCTGAGATACCCTAAACTGAACAGGCTTTTTGCTTCTTGGTTAAGCTCGATGGCATCATGATAAGCTTCCTGGTAATTCTCAAGGTCGATAGTACAGTAAGTTTCCCAAAGATTTCGGATAATTAGATGGTCTTGTTCCGTTGCCAGTGGAGGGGATTGAGATTCGACATCACTGGTACTCAAAACATCAAAGATCAAAACTGATTGGTGGGATGCGATCGCACGACCACTTTCACTAATCAGTGTTGGTGCCGGAATTTGATGTTCCTCACAAGCTTCCTTAACCGCAGCCACAATGTCATTGGCATAGTTCTGCATGTTGTAGTTTTTGGAGGCATGGAAGTTTGTTTTGGAGCCATCGTAATCCACTGCCAAGCCACCACCTACATCTAGATACTGCATATTCACCCCTAATCCCTTGAGCTCAGCATAAATTTGGCTGGCTTCGCGAATAGCATCTTTAATCACGCTAATGGCAGAGATTTGAGAGCCGATGTGGAAGTGCAACAGCTGCAATGACTCAAGCATTCCAGCCTCCCGTAGTTGGTCAATGGCTTGGAGTATTTCTGGAATTTTCAGACCAAATTTAGCTTTATCTCCGACAGAGTTTCCCCAACGACCCATGCTTTGTGTACTCAGTTTGGCTCGCACCCCCAGCACTGGTATGATGCCTCCTAACGAAGCCGCCACCTCAATGATTAGCTGCACTTCTTCTAGCTGTTCTAGGACAATTATCGGATTATGTCCCAATCGCCTAGCTAAAAGGGCAGTTTCAAGATATTCCCGGTCTTTGTAGCCGTTACAAATAATTAGGGAATCCGGAGTGAGCAATGTTGCTAGAGCAATCATCAATTCAGGTTTAGAACCGACTTCTAAACCAAATTGATAAGGTTGACCAAAATACACGACATCCTCTACCACATGTCGATGCTGGTTGCATTTAACTGGAAACACTCCCTGGTAACGACCAGGGTATTTGTAGCGAGTAATGGCTTGGGCAAAACAGGCGTTTAATTGCTCTATCTGGTCTGCCAAGATATCTGAAAAATGGATTAATAATGGTAGTCCCAAGTTGCGCTGCTTAAGGGATTCTACCAGTTCCAACAAATCCAACGAGCCGCCCCCATTGCCTTTAGGGGAAACCATGATATGACCAGCAGTGTTAATGGCAAAGTAAGGTTCTCCCCAGCCTTGGAGCTGATAAAGCTCCTCACTTTTCTCAATTGTCCAAGATTTAGAGGTCTTCTGATCTTGGTTCTGGTTAGGGATTTGAGAACGGGATGAGTTGATCAACTTAACACCATAATCTGTAGGATTTTGAGTCGAGAACCCTGTAGTAGTCTCAGTAGTAGTCTCAGGGGTTAAATACTCTTGAAACTGGGATTTACGCTGTAGTGTCACCAATAACCTCCTTAAAGACATTGGTCGAACTGACTAGCCATGCTAAAATGCCGTCAGCGTGTTTTTTAACTAATCGTGAGCGTCGATGTCTAAACCATCAGGTCATCAGGCTCAAAAGCAAGATTATTTCGAGTCCATCCAAAAGCTAATATACAATCATCAGATTGCTGTTTGGGTTGGGCTTTGGGTTGTTATGGTCATAGCCGGTAGCATAGCAACTATTGGTCTGATTGATCCTGGACCGATTGAGCAAGAAGCCAATAATCCACAACCAGCTCTGGCCCAACTGCGGGCATCAGCAGCAAAAGAGGCTGTGCCTCTGTCTTTGTTTGGTGTTGTTGCTGTAGGCTGCGCCAGCGGTTGCTTATTGCTTACTCAGGCTCTAAAATTTTCAAGCCGGAAAACGAAACTGAAAAGACCGATAACATCTAGTGTCAGCAGTAGAAGGCGACGCCGTAATTCTAGACGCCGTAAGGCGACTCGCAAACAACAACCAGTAAAATCAGTACCATTATTACCACCATCACAAAACAGCAGCGATGACCAACAGACCGAGGTAACGGTTTTGCCACCGGAGCCTACTGATCAGACCCTAGCTAAAGACGAGACTCTTGCCAACATGATGGATATGCGTAAGCGCCGCTCTCTGTCTTCCTTGATGCGGGATCAATAATCAGCCGAGGCTAGTGGTGATTTAATTTGCTCTTAATTTGCCCTTTGTTCACTCTTGAGGGTTGACTATTAACCGTCAATTGTTAGAAGTTCTAACCTCTAACAGGGATTGCCAATCTTTAATCCCTTGCTGTGACCAAAGCCAGTTCTTGCTCAAGGCATCAGGTCGGAAGTTAATGGGATCATTGGTGATCACATGTTGCCGTAGCTTGAGGGATTCTTTGGACAAATTCGCCCGCTTAGATCCGTTTTGTTCTTGAGCCGATTTCCAGAAGCCTAGCGCTAAGCCAGCATAGGTATTCAATTTTTGGGAATTGCTAAATTGTCCAGATCCAACTGTTGTAGATTTCCCTTTGCTACTCCTATACAATGCATCTAACCAAGCTTGGTTAGCTTGCTCGTATTTGCCTTCAGCGTAATAGGCAAACCCTAGGGCATTACGGTAAGTCCAAGAGTCAGGTTCTTGTTTGACTGCTCTTTCCCAATAACGTCTGACATCATCCAGACTGTATTCATCCGAACCGGTCTGGATCGACTGCCATGCCAGACGCCCTCTTAAGAAACTCACCATTGACTGATTCAATTGTTCTGAGGGAACTTCCTGAAGGGCAGCAGAAGCCTTGGGTAATGCACCCCGGTCTAGCAATTCCGTTACAGCTTTGGTTCCTCCAATCATATTCCCCTGACTGAAGGCTTCAATTGCGATCGCTGTGAGGTTATTGGTAGAGGAATCAAAAGATTCGGAGGGACCTGGTAGTAATGGTATCCCTGGCCCAGAAGTAGGAGGGTTCTGGACAAACCAAACCCCCAAAAGTACTAAGGCAAGAGTTCCCGTTGCTCCTAGTCCGATCCACAATGGTGAACGTGGTAACCTTAAACCCTTGTGTTTAGGATTAGTGACCTTTTTAGCCTCAACTTCTGCCGTAGTATCCTCACGCTTTGGAGCTAATTGGGTTGAGCCGTCCGTAGAGGCCGGTGTCAGGGTTGCGGCTGAAGCTTTCAAAGGAGCAGGGAGTTGGCTTGGGGTATGGACTGGTAGGTTCTTCTGAGCCGCCTCTGAGTAAGGGTTTTCGGATAACCCCTCTGAATTCGATGCTGCTTCTGTATTCAGCTGATCCAACAATCCCTTAATGAAAGCAGCAGGATCGTCTGCTTCTAGTGCATGAGATTCTAAACCCGGTGTTACACCCGTAAGACTTTCATCCTCATACTCAGCTTCTGGCCTAGAGACAAGACCTGACTCTTCCTCAAGTTCTGAGAATGTGGTATAATCATTGCCCGCTGGTGCTGTAAAAAACGCCTCTTCTGGGTCTAACCCTACAGTCATTCCAGGAGGATCGGGCAGGCTAAATATTTGAGTTCGGTCATAACTGTGGTCATCATTGGTCAGGAAACCATCAAATTCCGGATGCAGATAGAGAACAGGTAATGCCCAATAAAGCTGGTTCGAGCCATAAGCAGAAATTAGTCCTTGTCTAGCTCGCGAGAGGCTTAGGTCAATGGGGTAACCCTGGTTGATGTTACGGTATAATAATCGGGTTAGGGTCAAGGCTACCTCATCAGGAATGCGCTCTGCCATCGCTAGAACCCCAGGAATACCCCGCTTAACCAGTGCTTGGGCGAGGTTTTGATCGTTAGCATTTTCTTGAGTATCTGAAGCAGCTGTATGAGCACCACGACAGGAGTTGAATACAGCCAGCTGGACACCATTATTAACTAACAATCCAGCTAGATCATCACCCCTTAAGGTCTCTGTCAAACCAGTTTTTTTACTAACCAAGTAGACATCACCACCTGATTCCCCTAGGTTAGAGTGACCAGCATAGTGGAAGACTTGATATTTCCCTTGTTCCAGGGCTTGGGTTAACTGTTCCCGTCCTGGCTGTTCCAGAATTGTCAGATGAATCGCTGGTGGTCCATTGGGTGAACGATGGCGGAGTTCTTCTTTAAGGTGAGATGCTTCTTGTAAGAGTTCTAAACTTTCTTGATCACTTGGACCGGCGATCACCATCAAAATTTTCAGAGGTTGATTCGGTGGAGACAAAGGCTTCGGAACTGGTCTAATCAACCCTTTGGTCATCTGGTAGCGAGAGAAAGCCACATCAGTCCCTGTGGCTAGGGGACGATCCCCAGCATGGAGGACTTCCCAAGGTAGGCGGGGTAATTCTGTACCTTTCAATCCCAGACGCAGTCGCAAAACCGACCTTTGATTTTGAGCGATCGCTTGCGCCATCATCCAGCTATCCCGCAAGCTTCCTTTAAACAGGGCATTGTATAGTTCCTGACCCAAGGCAACTAAGTTTAAAGAGGATTGAGAGTACGGTTCTCCCCAAGATGGCATGGCAAAACTGCCATCCACCGCAGCTGCTCTACCCTGCAGGACACTAAATAGGGGGTCATTCATCAGTTGCTTGGCCTGGGTTAACCATTCTTCTACCGGCCAACTGACTTGTTCTTCTGCCAATGAGACTCCCGGTGCCACTCGTTCGATGCGCACCAGATAATCATCATGTTTTCCTAAGGGGGTTACGGAGATATGGAATTCCTGTGCCACTGTTGCCCAATTTTGCTCAATTTCAAGGGTTCAATTTTGCTCATAGTGACGAGCGTTGGCGGAAGGCTTAAAAATTCTTGAATATTGAATATTTGTTTACTATTTGCTTATTGAGGAGTATTCCTTTAGGGGAAAATTCTTGTTGGCTCATGGTATTGATGCCATTTTTTAGTTAAAGTTTCCAAGGCATACTCTGTTAATTGTTTTGAATCAGAAAATTTCCTAATTCCAGCATTTGGGTGCCACTTTACCCAGATTTTTCCGGATTGCTATCACCAATTTCAGAAAAGTGAAATGGTAGATGCACCCTGATTGACACCCCCGGTTCACTTTAGTGAGCTGGGGATTTTTTTTCACTTCTTGATGCAGTCGCTCATGGGGGAAACCCCCTTTGGCGGCGCTGCATCGCTGGGTGGTAAGGTGTTACCCACTGTATCTAGCCATCTCTATAGATTAGTTTGCTTGCTCCTTTCCCTCTAAACACGAACTGACGAACGGTCTTAAGCACTTAAAACAGGGGAAATTGCCTTGGTAAGCAGCTAATTTACCCTTTGGGAATTGGTACTCATACCCAGCAGCATTGGATGTACTGAATCAGTAAGCTTTCCAGGAGAAAGGATTAGGGTGTAGGTTTATCCATACTTATGATAAGCGTGTTATCAACTAGCTTAACATCTGAAATTTTCCCCAAGATACTCCTTTGGGGTGTCATCACTGTATCCAGAGCATTTTAGTCAGCCTGACCCTCAACTTTGCTAATTTACGTCAACACTGCCTAATCCTTGGTATTAACCAGTTTGTCAGTCTTAGGGAGAAGCTCTAGGTGTATTGTTTGAGCTTTATTATGGTTTTTGTAAAGATTTTGACAAGACTCGGTAATTACCGAGTCTTAGGGTTTCACCCCATAGGTAGATGATTTTTGAGCATAGCTTTTAGGGAGCTAGTGAACATGGGGTGATGGGGTGATGGGAAAATAGGCTGATACCTGAATAGTTACGTCCTGATTGTCTTCGTTCAATAGGTAAGATCCTCAAGGGAGTAACTCAAAGGACTTGATCTCCAACACCGGACCAATCATCGCAAAGGTCATCACATCCTCTCGCACCTCTCCTGTAACCGTTACCTTCAATCCCGATTGCTTTAACTCTGGCGGACTATTTTTGAGTTCGTAGGTTTCCCCTGAGTCAGAAACCAGTGCCCAGGCTCCTGAACCCATCTCTTTGCGCTCAATTACGCCTGTGATGCTGATCGTCATGCTGATTGTTTATCCCCTTGAACTGCTAAATAAGCTAGTCCAAAACAGAGCAAGGCATTGGCAATCAGGAACACCCGAGACAACACCCCGCCTCCTAGCCAGATTAGCTCAGGTGAAACCACAGCACTCACGGCTAGGCAACTGGCCACACCAAGAGCTGAACCAACTGCTAACCACTTCCATTGGGGATGTCCTAACAGTAGGGCGATTAAAATAAATGGAATCACAACACTGGCAAATAGAGGGTTGAGAAAACTGCTGCTGCCAATAGCGCTACCCAATTCTGGAATCGAACTGCCCATGACTCGGAAGGGCCATTGGGGTAAGTCAAAGATATACAAACCTTTCAGGAAGAATAATCCTGAACTCCCCGCTACTAAGCCAGTGGCAAGAGACCAACTCCAAGTAAAGGGAAAATAATTGCGCAAGAACCAGGCCAGCAGGTAGGAACCTAGTACCATAGCAATCTTTGGCCACAGGGCGATCACACCACCGTCAATCCAAAAGCGAGGATTGAGATAGCCGTTATCCCGTAACCAGCGGAAGAAGTCTTGGAAAGTAATTTGTCCTTTCAGAGCCAGTTTAACCGCAGCACCAGCATCCAATTGTCCAGCACCATAGTGGTTTAGGGGGTCATCTTCTATCGCTCGGGTAGACTGCTTGAGTACATTCAATACATCAGCAGGGTCTTGAATCCCAGTAGCTTTGATTAAAGCTGCCACACCAGCAACGTGAGGCGATGCCATACTGGTGCCTTGGAAGCCAGCAAATACAGGGCTGCCTGTGTCTCCATCAATCGTCTCTTGCAGAATTTTACCATTTTCACTGCCACCAGGGGCTGAGATATCTACCCCAGCACCAAAGTTAGAGTAGGGAGCTTTCAGTCCTGCGGAATCAAGGGCAGAAACACCAATAACATGGGGATAGCGGGCAGGGTAAGCGGCAGCATTTTGGTTAGAGTTACCAGCAGCAGCCACTAGGACAACACCTTTGTGATAGGCATAGTCGATGGCCTCTGCCATCAGATTGCTTTCACCAGCCCCTCCTAAACTCATGTTGATCACATCTACCTCATGATCAGCGGCAAAACGAATCGCTTCCGCAATATCAGCCACTGTACCACCACCATTAGCTGCCAATACCTTCAGGGGCATCAGGGTAGCTTCGTAAGCAACTCCGGCAACACCGTAACCATTGTTGGTAGATTGGGCAATGGTACCAGCTACGTGAGTACCGTGACCTTGATCATCCCATGCTTCAATCCGGTCATTGACAAAGTCGTAGCCTTCAACAAATTCAGTATCTTTCAAATCCGGGACTGCGCTGACCCCGGTGTCAATCACTGCTACTGTTACGCCACTACCCTTGGTGTCATCCCAGGCAGATTCTACATTAATGCTGCGCAGGTTCCACTGCTTGCCATAGTCAGGGTCATTGGGAACCTCGAAAGCACTATAGGTATAGTTCGGTTCAATATATTCTGTTGCTTGGGATAGTCCTGATTGTTTCAGAGTATTCAGCAGTTGTTTATCTCCCTTTAGGATATATATGTGATCCGCTGCTGAAAATTCACTATTGAGTTGGGGATTAACCTCGTATTCTTTTGCGATCGCTTGCAATTGCTCATTAAGTTGAGCAGCTGGGATATCTTCCCGGAAGTCGATTACAATCGACTCAAAATTCCCCTGATTTGCCAATCCTTTAAAGTTAAACAGGGCAAAACCCAGCCCTACTACAAACAGACACAGTATCAAAAATTTTCTCATGGCAATCTGTCGCTGGTTCGCGAGTCTTTAATCACCACGATAGCTTATATAGCAAAGGGAGTAGGGAGTAGGGAGTAGGGAGTAGGGAGTAGGGAGTAGGGAGTGGGGATGCAGCGCGGCCAAAAGCAGTCAACCAAGGCGCTATGGGGCGACAAGTCAGCTATTATCCCCATAACTTATTATCTACAAAATCCTGATTACTTTAATTCCTGAGCTCGACCTGCCCCTGTTTTAGTCACCCAAATTGAATTAAAGTTTTTCAGCATAATGTCAGTAGGATTTATCTTTTTATCGGTTCCGAGCGGTTCAAACGTTCCGTTGACATTTGGATATACAAAGAAAGGAATCGAAATCCGACTCCTGGAGAGTTTATGAATCACTTCGTGGGGAGTACTTACAAACAAACCATTTGTCCAAAGTTGCAACATATCCCCCAAATTAATCACAAACGCATCTTCTAAACAGAGCGCATCAATCCAGGCATTTTTAGTATAAACCCGCAGGGAAGGGGTGGGAAAATATTCTTGGATTAACACAGTAAAAATACCGTTGTCTGTGTGTTTTCCTGCCACACCACTTTCTGAGGGGTAGTAAATAGTTCGATGGATCAGGATTGGATCATCAAAATAAGGCTCAAACCAATCCGGGTCAAGGTTCAAAGCAACAGCCAGTGCCCTAAGAAGGTGGGGAACAATTTTAGTCATAATCTCCCCTTGAAGCTGATAGTGGGATGCCGCAAAACCAGGGGCTACAGTATCATCAGGAATCAAGGTAGGACCAGTAAACGGCTTGTCTGAAGGTGGATGTTCTATGCCAAGGTCAAAAAGTTCCTTGGGATCAGGACCAACGTCTTCATGGAGGGTTTCGCCATAAAGGGGAACGTAGCCCCTAGACGTGTTGGGATAAACGGTTTGTTTATCCTGTCCGTAGGCTTTTTTAATGTGTTCTGGCAACTGAAAAAAGTTATGGGAAGCGTCGATGGTTTGTTGAACTAAATCGGCAGAAATGCCATGATCTTTCAAATAGAAAAACCCATGCTCTAAGCAGATGTTATAGAGGCGTTTGTGTTCTTCGTTGCCTGATTTGGAACCATTGATATCTTTTAATTTTGTTAACGAGATTACGGGTAAGGTATTCATTGATAATTCTCCTGATTCATGTAGCAATTAGCGCGATGGGCGTTCGCGCAGCGTGGCCTACGGCCACAGCCCCGCTTTCAGCGATCGCAACTAGAGCAAATTCTCAAACGTTATGAAAGCACACAAAGCTGAGAAGTAAATCCTAACCTAGAACTGGACTAATTTTTTTCCACAACCATTCGGGTATGGTATGGTGGTCTTCATAAACTTTACCGAATTGATTCTGAATTTGCTGAAAATAATTTTCTACTGATTTACCACTATTCTGTAAGGGTGTCAAAATTTCCCTTTCAAAGAGATCGATTGCTTGGTTTCTAACACCTTGTTGATAAAGCTTGTAAAAATAAAGTTGAGTTTCTTCGTGCATTCCTACGCATTCCCAGGGAATGTAACCCTTTAGCCCTAGTAATTCTGACCAAGTAGATAAATTTTCTGACCTGGTGAAGAGGTCTTTACCAAAAGCTTTGATTACCTTTTCCCTATCTCCATAAGCGCAGAAACCAGCAAAGACATAGCAGCATTTTTCACAACGACAACACCAAGGTTTTTGGACATTACAGGAATTTGTTGCGTAAGGGAGCTGGTCTCCTAATTTAAAAACTAAGTCAAATATCTTCACATCATGAATGGCTTTTATTAAACTGCTGTGATTAATGTTCTTAAACATTCTCGCCATCTGTTCTTTTTTTAGTTGACCAGCTTCTAGGCTTTTTGGCCATTGATGTGCGATTGCTTCTCCTGAATGTTTATCAATTAAATTAGGAGCATCAGCACTCTTTTCGTTACCAAGGAGCAGCAGAGGAATTTCATGAATTGCCTGAATGGGTGCTATAATAAAAGGTAAAACGATACCTTCTCCAGTAGGAGCAGTCCGAAAAGATTTTTTGTACTCAAAATTGTACTCAAAATAGTCTTGAGTGCGAGCAAATATGTTAAAACTCTTAAGTCTTTCTTCAAGCCAAGGGTAATAAAAGTCCTGAAAGTAGATATAATGTTGCTTTCTGTGGTTTAAATGTTTACTTGCTTGAGTAAAAAGTTCTTTTTGTTCTTCAGTATCGCCATAGGAATTATATAAGCAAGTTAAAATATCGTAATTAATTCCAGCTTCTTGTAAAATTAAACTGCATAGTAAACTATCTTTACCTGAACCCGAGCCTATAATTGCATCTACAGCGCCTTGTTCGGTTTTTAACTTGAAAAGAGGATAAGTGATATCTTTACCAAGTACTGATTCGTTAACCTTTATTTCTGGACTTTTGTATCCAAGTTTGCCGACTTGATAGCGACTTTCACTCCAGCATTTGGGAATTATAGTTTGCAATAAATTGATTAATTCTTTGTCAATGAATTGACTATATTTACTGAAGTCAATTTTTTGGGGAAGTACAGAAGAAAAGCGTAGGGTAGATAGTACAGCAATAATGACAGCCCAACATTGTACCTGAGAAGGATATCCTAAATTTGTATCTTCTAAATTAATTGAGCTATATTTAATATAACAATCGATTTCTTGTCCATCTAGGAGATAGCGAAACCATAGTTTATCGGGTTTCAATAAAACCTTTTCTAGGTACACTTCCTCGATCAGAAAGTCTTCAAATTCTTGGCAGTTTAAATGATTTTCTGTTTCTAAAATTTGCATTACAAACCTATTATTGATACACCGCGATCGCTTCACCCAAAATATCAAGTTTTGGCTCTACACCAAGCCCTGGAGCTTCTGGTGCAAAAGTCTTACCCCCTTGATTCCTTGCACCACCTGTGGCTGTGTCAACCGTTAGCATGTCGTGGCATAACCAAGTTGCCCGCAAGTGAGTTTCTGGGGTACTCTGAGCCAGATGTACGGCTCCCGTATCTGCAATTACACTACCACCAGTTTCTTCAATGTTCATCCGAATCCCCGTTTCCACACAAAAATCTCGGATGCGCTTGGCTTTAGTTAATCCTCCAACCCGATTAATCTTCAGGCCAATAGCCTCACAAGCACGGTCAGCTTGAGCACGGACAATATCACCATACCGCTGAATACATTCATCAAGAATAATGGGATGAGAAGTTACTTGACGCAGTTGCAGACATTCTTCATAGGTTTCACAGGGCTGTTCAAAATACAGAATTGGCTCGGTTACTGAGTTCATCACCCGCATCCCTTCATCTACTAACCAAGCTCGATTAACATCAAAGGTTGCACTTTCATTGGCAGGTAAATAAGCACCAATCGCTTTAATTCTCTCAATGTCTAGAGCCACATCAGCTCCAATCTTACAAGTATGGACGATGTAGCCTTTTTCTTGACCCCTTTTAATGGATTCAATCATCTCCTCTGGGGTACCGGTGGGAACAGAATTTTGGATGGTTATGGCTTGGTCGATACGACCACCAAATAGTTCACACAGAGGCAATCCCGTTGCTTTACCCAAGATATCCCAACAAGCCATATCTAGGGCAGATTTAATATAGGGATGACCTGGTAGAGCAATATCCATCGTCCGATAGATCAAATCCGTGCGTCTGGGATCTAATCCCAGGAGTTGAGGGGCTAACTCTTCAATTCCAGCCCTGATACCCCGCCCAAAAGCAGGTAAATAAGTGGAACCCCAAGGGCATCCTTCTCCCCAACCTCGGATTCCTTCATCTGTATCAATAGCAACTATGGTGGAATCAAGTTTATCAAAGTACAACCTACCTCCTGATAGTCGGTAAGGATGCTCTAGGGGTAAGGTGACTTGATAGACAGAAATTCGTGATATTTTCATACTGTTTTTAACTTCTTTTTAAACTAACGAAGTTATGGGGAATAATCTCACCATCTTTAAGAACGTTAGCCATTTTATAGCCCATGTCACTTTGAACATCCTTACTAGTAGCTTCTAAGAGGGAGTATGTCCCCTCAAGGAAAACTTTTGAGTGGCGGGATTGAGAATCGACGAAACGCATCACGTATGCCATCCTCGATGGCAATGGTCCCGCGTTTAAGGCACAGCTTTTGTGCCAAACAAATTTGTCTATGAAAAGGGCATCACCGACTTCAAAGTTATCTTCTATTTTATTATTATCCAAGATAAAATTTTCCACCTGATCAGCACACTGGAAATCATAATTACTCAAGTATTCAGTTTTCAATAATTCCTTAAATTTATCCTGTTCTACTAATTTGTAAATAAAATTAAAATACTCACGGGCAGAATAAACTTGGCGAGACACATAGGCCATGCCTCCGTGTTGATATTTTGTATTAATCGGATCGAGGGGAATCCAGAGGGTATATCCTAAATCCTCTGGCCTAATGTAACAAAAGGAGTAAATGTCATGATGCCAAGGGAATCCTTTCTGATTGGCTTTTATCTCAAATGCAATTCCTTGCATGAAAGTTAGTCCGTTATGGGCTAATTGTTTCATAACATATTGAAAATTCGTTGAAGAATAGATATCGTGTGTTACCCTTTCCTCAACGTCATAACCGATTTTTGAAACTTCTCCAGAATAAAACCTGGGAGGCTTTTTCATTTGATTGGAGTTAGATGTTAGCTTCCGTAATTGAGCGGTAGCTTCACTTGTAAACAGTTTTTTGAGTTTGATAAATCCATTCTCTGAAAAAGACTGTTTATCGTCTTGGGATAGAGTAATTTTATTGACTAATAAACCCATGTAATTTAATTCTATTTATGTTATGGTTTTCAGATCACCTTAAACTAATCATTGCTACCTTTACTAATTACACAGATAATCAGCCTATTCAAATCAACTTTAAACTATTGATTTTAAGCACTAAGATGTGCGATAAATTTGGTTATGACTGGAAGCTTGGCTTGGCTCCCAAAATCAAAGGATTTTATCTTCTCAACAATTTCTGGATTAGGTTGATAAGTATCAAGATTATCAGATACCCAACAGGTTCCAACACTCCAACGAATCACATCCACTAATAATTCATCGGTCAGTCCCATATTTTTTCCTAACTGATTAGCTTCCCCTAAGACTAAGTAATTAATATAAGCCATAAAATCCGTGAGAGATTGAGCAATATCCATTAACTTCTCATCTTCTAATGGTTCCGGCGGTGCATATTCTAATTGATAGGGAAGAGGTTTAATTCGCCCAAAACTATCCTTTACTCTTTCTTCAGAATGAACGTAACTCCGATCTAAACCATAAGGAGAAGGAGCCGTAAAACCAGGTAGCCGCAAATCTAAATTATTGTCTTCTTCCACTAATTTAGTGACTTTCACATGATTATCATGGGCTTCATATTTCTGTCCAGCTTCCCGATATCGCTCTTCAACAATACGCCCTAGAGGTAAAGGAACATTCAGTTCATCAGCTAAGTTTACCGTTAAATCCGTATCTTTTACCGTAATTTCTAAGGAACAGGAATAATCATAACTGCCATCAAAAATAAAGGGGGTTACTTGCTCTGTTACCACACTATTCCCTTTGGACGCTCGGATATAATCCCACATCCATAGCAGATTTATATTATTGATTTTACATATCATCAGAGCTTCCCCTAATGTCAACATTTGCGCATAAAATAACAAGTTAGTTAACAGTTTTACAGTTTGAGCTTCACCAATGGTGTTACTAACAAAGAAAGAAATTTTACCAATCCCATCGAGGGTTTCTTTACTGAGATCGTAGCCTTCCCGATCTCCACTAACATAGAAACTAGCATTACAAAAATCTACACCCATGTGGGAGAGATTGCTCACGGGAGATTCTAAACTGAATAGTCCTTTTTTAGCTGCTTCTTGTGCTATATGTTGAGTGTTATGGTAGTCAGTTGTGGAGAAATCCATCCAAGTTGCACCAGGTCTCATGCCTTCTACTGCCCCAGTTTCTCCTAACATATTTTCTAATACATGATGGGGTAAGGGTAAATTGGTAATCACCAGATCGGCACCTTTAGCAACTTCCTTGGCACTATCTTTCCAAACTGCTCCTGCTGCGATCACTGTTTTGGCCGCTTCTGGATACTTATCATAAACTTGGACTTGATACCCATCCTTCAGCAGTTTGTATATCTGCTGTTTGCCCATGGCTCCTGTACCAATATAGCCAATTTTTTGCTTAGTCATAATCTCCTAATTGTGTCAGAATTTGTTAATTGCTATCAGTGTTGAGAGGTGTTCCAATTCGCAGTTTATAGTTGCTCTAAAGTAATGACAACTTTACCACAGAAGCTTTTGCTTTGGAAAAACGTTTGAGCTGCATGGATTTTAGAAAGGGGAAAAGTTTTAGAAACTACTGGTTTCAAACGATTGTTATTGATATAATTGACTAAATTTTGAAATACTCTGGCTTCCATGCGAGTAGCACCAATCATTTCTAAATCTTTGTAAATGATTTCCCTTAAGTCAAGTTGGACGAGGGGCCCGGCAATGGCACCACAGCTCACATACCTTCCTCCCACTTTCAGCTTCTTGAGTAATTGTGGAAAATACACTCCACCAACAGTATCAAGATATGCCGTAATGGGATGATGATCTAAAGAATCATTTAAATTTTTGTTGCGATCATAAACAAAATCTGCTCCAAGTTTCTGGACAAAGGCTTGCTTACTGTGGCTTGCGATCGCAATTACCGTCGCCCCCCGCAGTTTGCACAGTTGAATCAAAGCACTGCCGACTCCTCCAGAAGCGCCCATAATCAGAACCGTATCAGTGGCAGTAATGCGACCTTTAACCACCATATTTTCGGCGGTGGAATAGGAGCAGGGAAAGCAGGCCAGTTCAACGTCAGATAGGGGTGAGTGGATCGGATAAACGTTGGAAGCGGGAATAACTGCATATTCCGCAAAGCCGCCATCTACTTCGCTGCCAACGTAGCGATCGCTTCCAGAAGACTCAGCCCGAATCCAGGGATCCACCATCACCCTTTGCTCCAGCAGGTTGGGGTCAACATCGACACCGACCTCAACCACTTTGCCAACAATATCAGCCCCTTGAATCCGAGGAAATTGAATCGCGGTTTGTCCCCAACCAGTTGAAGTATTAATAGTTGTTGTCGCGGTATCTTGCAGAACTGCTTCAAACTCCTGTTGTGCAGTATACCAGCCGGTGCGGGTATTCAAGTCCGTGTTATTAACAGAACAAGCTCCCACTTGAATCAGAACCTCTCCCGCTTGGGGCGAGGGTTTAGCCACTTGGGTATAAACTAATTTGTCCGCTCCTCCGTGGCCAGTAAGAAGAGCCGCATTCATCTGTCCGCCTCCCTGGAGACTCCCACTATAATCTTCGATTTAGTGGTGAGAGGAAAGGGAGGACAGGGTTTAAATCGCATAAGCATAACCATCTTTTCTGTGAATAAATTGACAATATTTATGACTGATTCCTTGCACCAGCCCTAATTTAGTTGAGATGTTGAAAGATCCTGATTTTCGAGTGGCTACTCGCCCAACGTAAGTGCCGACCTTCTTTCCTTTAGTTACCACTGCGTGAACAATATCTCCTGTTTGAAAACCTTTGTGAAATTTAATTCTGGAGCAATGACGAATAGGGAATCCATACTTATTCGTTCTACAGAGCTGACGAGTACCGTGTCCTTTGGCTGTTATCAGCAACGGTAGGGTTACTTCAATAATCAATGTTTCAACTTTTCCAACATTTGCTGCATCTAACCAATGAGCTTTAGGAAGACTTTGGCGGCACCTATTGAATTTAGTTAATCCACCGCTACCTACTTCAACAGGTAATCCTATTGATTTGAGATCGTGATATAGCTTCCAACGGGTTATATTTACAGAAGCCGCATCAGCCAGTGGACGCTTAGCTTGACGTAGTATGCGTTTCAGGAGGCTAGGCTTTTTCGACAGAAAAAGTTCAATATCTTGATTGGATTTAGCCTGGTTACATGAATGACAAGCAATAGTTAAATTAGAAACCCGATTAGAACCACCTCTAGATTTAGGCTTAATATGCTCAATTTCTAATTGAGTACCTGTTGCCCCACAATAAGCACACTTGCGATTCCATTTTTCAAGTAGATATTCGCGAAGTTCATAACCGTAAAGTGTACCTTGTTGGTACTCAATACCAGATATTTCAGGATTTTGCAGCTTTTGAGTGTCGAACCTAACCAATTCTTGGGATATACCGGTGACAGGACAGAATCGAATCAACTTTTTAACCCAAGTTAAAATATTTTGAACTCTGGACGTCAAACTAGGCGCTAACCAACCTTTCGGTCTAGTTCTATTTGAAAATCTGGGCTTACGGTATCGAGTTTTACGACTTCGCCGAGACCGCCTTAACTGCCTACGAGAAGTTAAATTATCTCGGATTTGGAAACCTCTGTGAGTAAGTTCAGCGCCCCAAATAACTCGCTGCCCTTGGATAATAGCCAAACCAGTTGTTTTAGCACCAGGATCTATTTTTAATTGATGCTCGTGAGTTACTGGATTTTTTATCTCCTCCGTCAAAATTATGGTGAATGGGTAACGACGATAGACCTTTGCTTTTCCTGCCGAAAGTAAAATCCTAGCTCTTGCAGGCTTACATGGATCTAAGGGTTGTCGGTTTTTGTTGAGTACAAAGACACGCATAATTGTGTTTTCTCCTATTGCTAGGGTTAGGTTAGCCTCGTCAAGGTTATTTCTCGGTACTTTCCCAGTCGCACTGGCTTAACTCAATTACACCTGTTTAACGATTGGGTTCTAGAGCTAGGGACTGGCTACGCATCCCTAGGTAGGAACATTAACACTTAGAAATAACATAGTTCTCAGGAACTTAGACTGGTCAACTATAAGCTTCTTACAAGCTCCCGTCATAATCCAAAGGATTTGACGGTGAGTTATTGACGAGCTGGGTCATCAGAAAAACTCCGGGAGTTTAGAAACCGCCGACTTCTAGTCACAGCAAAGGGCTTACACCGGAATTCATTTCCAGTGCTGATCAGCCCCTTAGGCTGGATTGAACTAAAAAAACTCAAACTAAAAAAACTCAACAAATACACCAGCTAAGGCGATCATATTGGCTTTCATTGTTCAACCCAACCTACGGGCTTCGCAACTTATAGTGCTGCGCTTACCATTCAGCCTTTAGCAAACCCTAAAAGCCCAGTAGTGAGCACCTTCTTCAGCAATGTAAGGGCCGTCAATAATGGAGCTGACAAGCTTGGCCTTGTTTTCAGCTTGGAGTTGATCGCAAACCCCTTGAAAATCTGTGCTGTCGTAATAACTTTTACGAGTACTCACTACAACTAATCCCCCCGGCTTAGTAAAGCGAATCATTTCTTCGAGGGCTGTGGGAGGCACATGACCGAGGGTGAAAACTCCACAACTAATCGCAGCATCATAGCGATTATCCGGGTAGGTTTCGATGGGTTTAGTCATATCGCATCCTCCGGTTAAATTGCGATAAGCCTCGGTTTTTTCAGCTTCTTCAACCATGCCATGGGACAAATCAAACCCATCAACATTTTGATAGCCTTTGCGACGTAACGCAATACCGACAAGGCCGGTACCACAGCCTGCATCTAAAATTTCGATTTTCCGATTGCGTAAATTCAGAAACTTCCCATCGTCCTTGGGTAACAAATCCAAATAGGCAGCAATGTAATCCGGGCCACAATAGTCTTCATTATCCACATCTTGGTCATAAGCCCTTGACCATTGATCGTAGTATTGCTTAAGATCTTCAGCCTTTCCAGAAAGCTTGTGGGCTTCCTTAATCGCATCAAAACTATTAACTGTCTTAGCACTTTTGGGTTCAGCAATGGTTGTCTTCAAAATAAATACCTCTTGTTGTTGACAACTTTTGATATCTCTGATGTCTAGAGGGCTAGAAAGTAGTTATAAGCCCAACTCCTATTAAGAGAAACCTCTAGTGCGGAAGAGTTGCAAAAATTTTATTCATCATCGGGTGGTAAACCCCATGATGACATTGTTTTCCAAAGTCGAACTGCTTTATTTTGGCTAGGGATGCTTGGTCAGGATAATCAGAATCATCGTGATCAGAGACCGGACTGGGAGCACAGCTCCACCAGACAACTTCCTTTAAGAGGTCTCTCGTTAAGCCCATATTTTTCCCTAGCATTTAAGCCTCTTGTAGAATAACATAGTTTTTACAAATGGCAAAAAAATTGAGTCCTTTTGCAATTTTGATCGCGCTGTAATCTAGCTATCACAAGGGATAGTTGTAGTTTTACGAAATTTTACGTCCGCCTCGGCGATAGTTTATATTCACTATCAACTGGAGGGCAAGACCTATAGTGTTTATTAAGCCCATGAGGTACTTAAACCGGTGAATTTTAGGGAGTAGGGAGTAGTGACGGCTGCCCAGACATGAAGGGGTTTACCCATCACAGACTACATCAAGACACGGATAATAAAATTGAATGTACTTGATAAGTATAATTAACGCTATAGTCTTGATTGACATGATAGTTTATAGGGGTTTGCGATTTCCTGAAGTACATAGTTGTCAGTTTTCACGGAGTAGGAATTACCTCTAATCCCCCTTAGGTGTTAGGCTGTGAGTCAAATATAAAAATAATCAAAAATAGTTCGAGACAGTTGCTAACGATCGCCTCAATGGTCTATTTTATTAGTCTGATTGGGAATCACTTCGCCTCGTAAAAGCTCTACAATCTAACCGTAGCCTCTAACTCGTGGCCTTATATCACACACGCTATGCCCGCCTATCTGTGATGCTTGATACAAATTCAGTTTTAGACGTATTACGACCGGTACAAGACCCCGAACTCCAGAAGAGTTTGGTGGAATTAAATATGATCCGCAATGTCAAGGTTGACAACGGTACAGTCAGTTTTACCTTAGTGTTGACCACCCCAGCCTGTCCCTTGCGGGAATTTATTGTAGAGGATTGCCAGAAGGCAGTGAAACAGCTATCAGGAGTAGAAGAGGTAGTAGTGGATGTTACTGCTGAAACACCTCAGCAAAAATCCTTGCCTGACCGCACTGGTATTGAGGGCGTCAAAAATATTTTAGCCATTTCCAGTGGTAAGGGGGGTGTCGGTAAGAGTACTGTTGCGGTAAATGTGGCAGTTACTTTGGCTCAGTTGGGGGCTAAAGTCGGTCTCCTAGACGCTGATATCTATGGTCCCAATGCTCCAGCTATGCTGGGATTAGCTGATGCCAAAGTCATGGTTCAGAAAGGAAAACAGGGGGATGTCATCGAGCCAGCCTTCAACCACGGTATCAAGCTAGTGTCCATGGGATTTCTAATTGATCCAGACCAGCCAGTGATTTGGCGCGGACCGATGTTAAATGGGATTATTCGCCAGTTCCTCTATCAGGTAGAGTGGGGTGATTTGGACTATCTGATTGTGGATATGCCACCAGGAACTGGGGATGCTCAGCTAACTTTAGCCCAAGCAGTACCGATGGCAGGAGCAGTAATTGTGACAACACCCCAAAATGTAGCTCTGTTAGACTCCCGCCGAGGGTTGAAAATGTTTGAGCAAATGGGAGTCCCGGTGTTGGGAATCGTAGAAAATATGAGTTACTTTATCCCACCAGACTTGCCCGACCGTCAGTATGACCTGTTTGGCTCTGGAGGAGGTGAAAAAACATCAAAAGAACTAGGGATTCCCTTGCTCGGTTGTATTCCCCTAGAAATTTCCCTACGGCAGGGAGGGGATCAAGGATTACCCATCGCTGTTGGCAATCCAGAGTCAGCCTCCGCTAAAGCACTGGTAGCGATCGCATCTCAGATTGCTGCCAAAGTTTCCATTGCTGCCCTGTCTAATTAACAAACAATTGTAGGCAAGAATAACTCAAACATAGAACATAGAACATGGAAAATCACCATTAACAATTTTCTAATCGCTAATGCCTAATAGCTCATACAGTCAGCCGTCAGCCGTCAGCTATCAGCCGTCAGCTTATTTTATTCAAAGCAATCAGTGGCTGATCACAGGCTTTTGCCTCAAAGCACCTCAAGTAGCGTGTGTATAAGCTGATATCTGATAGCACCTCAAGTAGCGTGCGCGTAGCGCTAATGGCTGTTCGCTTAGCTCATACCTAATCGCTCATACCTCATACACGGATGGTACAAATTAATAAATTTAATAAATTTAGAATAAGAAATAGTATTCGTTGGCGGCTGTTGTGGGCCCCCTGGCAGGACTTAGACTGGCAACTGTTATTCCTGACTGTGGGGCTGACCATCTTTGGGGCAGTGATGATTCGCTCTGCAGCCATCGACAATGGTGGAAACTATTGGGTCTCCCACTTGCTCATTGGTGGTATTGGATTGTTCATCGCTCTATTCATCTCGCGATCGCGTTATCAATCCCTGATCCAATGGCATTGGGTAATTTACGCCATCACCAATCTGTCCTTAATTGCTGTAATGATGATCGGTGCTACTGCTAAAGGTGCTCAGCGTTGGGTTACCATTGGAGGGTTTAATGTTCAACCCTCAGAATTTGCCAAGATCGGGTTGATTATTACTCTAGCTGCCATCTTGCACAAACGACCCGCTACTACCATTCCAGCAGTAATAGCAGCTTTAGCAGTAACTGTTGTACCTTGGGCATTAGTGTTTGGGCAGCCTGATCTGGGAACATCCTTGGTGTTTGGGGCAATTACCTTGAGTATGCTTTACTGGGCAAATGCCAATCCCGCTTGGTTGGTCGTGTTGATTTCCCCTCTGGTGTCAGCCATTGTGTTCAGTATATCTTTACCTGCATGGTATACCTGGGCTGCTGTAATCACACTTATTGCCTTCCTGAGTCTGCCTTGGCGCTGGTTGGGAGCCTTGGGTACCCTGGTTGTTAACCTAGTAGTCGGACCGTTAGGAAAAGTCTTCTGGAATCTCTTGAAGGACTATCAAAAAGACCGATTAACGCTCTTTTTGAACCCCGATCTAGACCCCCTCGGAGGAGGATATCACCTAATTCAGTCTCGGATTGGTATCGGTGCTGGTCAAGTTTGGGGAAGGGGACTCAACCAGGGAACTCAAACTCAACTCCACTTTATCCCGGAACAGCATACTGACTTCATTTTCTCAGCCATTGGTGAAGAACTAGGCTTTGTAGGTTGCTTGTGTATTTTATTAGCCTTGTGGTGGTTGTGCCTACGCTTGGTGCTGATTGCTCAGAATGCGAAAGACAACTTTGGCTCTCTGGTAACAATTGGCGTGCTCTCAATGATTGTGTTTCAAACCGTGATCAACATTGGGATGACTATTGGCTTAGCTCCCATCACAGGAATTCCTCTACCTTTACTCAGTTACGGTCGTTCAGCCCTACTAACCAACTTTCTTGGCCTAGGGTTGGCCCAAGCAGTGGCGAATTATCGACAGCGATTGAAGTTTCAATGAGTTATGGGTTATTAGATACTGGATGACTAAGAAGTCCATTAGCTCCTATGCTAGTAAAGGAAATCTAAGTAAGGCAATCTAAGTTTTTAGGCACTCATGATTTTTCCAGGTTCTATAGTTCGCGTAATCAATGTTGACGATACCTATTATCGCTTTGAGGGGCTAGTACAGCGGGTTAGTGATGGTAAAGCAGCTGTGCTGTTTGAAGGAGGTAACTGGGATAAATTAGTAACGTTTCAGCTGTCGGAAATCGAAGAGGTGAAACCAAAAATTGGTAAAAAGGGTTAGTTTACAGGCATAGATAAAAGAGATTAATAATTAATGACTAATCACTAATCGCTAAACCATGCGCCTTCCCTTACCCCAGTTTACTCCCAGCAATCGCTCAGAACATCACCTTGCTGAGGTGATTGAAACAGCAACTACAGAATTTCTCGCTCAATGTTTAGAGCCAGAAGATCTAAGCTTTCCGGTCATGCCTCCCTTTGGCAGCTGGGTAAAATCTGTAGATGATGAGTCAGGTAATCAAATTTTTGCTGTAGTTTATTATGCTACCACTAGCCCGATTGATTCGGTTCATCGAGCAACAGCTTTAGGATTATCACTGGCAGAATTACGTGAGCAGCAGCCTCAGATTTTCGCCATGCTTAAAACTGAGTTCCGTGCTGCCATCGTTGGGTTTATGTCTTCGGAAGAGGGTGTTAATGGTTTTAGCAACCATCATGGTCGAGTCTATCAGTATCTTCCACCCCGTCCACCGCAAATTCATCAACCTGTCTACCAGTGTGAACCATCAGAGGTTATTCACTTTAGTGAACAGTTGGATTTTTTGCGAACACTTTTGGAAGTCAATGGTGCCCCAGTAGACCCCCTGACAGCAGCTGTGATTAGGGAAGTTTATCGTCTTCGTCAGACCGACCGTGACTGGTTAGTCAAAGCCGGACGAACCTTGAGTGTTTTACTTAAGGATGATTATGACCGCTTGCGGTATATTTTGAGTCAAATTCATTGGTAGTATTCTGCTCCCCCGTTATCCCTTACGGGGATAACGGGTTATCCTACCCATTACTTTACGAATCACTTCTTGAGTTTCCCCGTTACTTCCAACAGGAATTTCGACCCACACCTCCCTCTGTTTCCCGATTCCCGATTCCCGATTCCCGATTCCCGATTCCCGATTCCCGATTC
>NZ_CEYLVT010000044.1:25680-40944 GCF_982860115.1 Moorena sp. | reverse complement strand
TGCGGGGGTTTCCCCCACTCGCGCTTTGCATGGCTGACAGCGTGAGCTTTTAGCTGACGGCTGACGGCACCTCAAGCAGCGTGAGCTTTTAGCTGACGGCTGACGGCTGACTGTTTACGAGCTGATTTGCTAGAGCAACACATTCTTATGCTCATGTCAAGTCCGGCTGATTAGTTATATTTATAGGTTGCTAACAACACTTTTTTATCACTGATTGACCTTAGGTCACCCGGGGCGCGATGAAGCTTCGCTTCCGCTACGCGAACGCTATGATGGAAGAATGTGCAATTTTTAGCCATACCATAGTCAACTAATGCTTATGACCACATAAAGCCTATGATTGGATAAATAGTATAGACTAATTCATTCAAAGACAACTGCTGGAACTTTCGTATTTGGTTTTGGTGCTATCCTGATGGGAAGCAGTCTACACTTGTTGAGCGTACTGTCGGGTACTGTCAAAGCGTACTGTCAAAAGGGAGGTTGGATTTCTTTCCACGACCACTTGACCAATAATAGACACATTAAGTGCCATGTTTTCACCTCAATCCCCCCAAGAAAATGGGGAATCTCCAAAAGGGGACATTACGCTGAAGGACGCTAACGGTAAAACTCTCGAATGTTACATTGAGCATTCCCTAGAGCTGGAGGGTTGTCAATACCTTCTGCTGTTACCTGTAGACTCACCCATAGAAATTGTTGCTTGGGATGATGATGATGAAGACTTAGCTGATGCCTCTCTAGTGGAAGATGAAGCTCAGCTTGACTTGATATTCCCTGACGCCCAAGCTGTTCTAGCTGAGCAAAATCTTGAGCTCAAGCGCACCGCTTTTACCTTAACTGTTGCTGGTGAGTTGCCACCAGTGGACGAAGACGACATTCTCACCCTGGAAATTGAAGAGGATGATGTTCCAATGGAAGCAGAGGAACTACAGGAGCTAGCGAGCTTTTATTACGAAGAACAAGAGTATGGTATCTATACTCCTGTAGAGCCACTGCTGTTTTTTGCCCGCTCAAACCAATCTGGTCAACCAGAGTTACTGTCTACACAGGAAATTAAACAAGTTCAGCCATTGCTCGAAGAACTGCTATTCGATGATCTCGAGTAGAAGACAAGAACTCGGGTTGACCCCTTAAACGATTCAGGGGAAACTAGTGTTTTGGTGTATAAGAGTATGAAAACGCTCAAAAGCATCTCCAATAGGTTTTTTTATTTTGTTCTATTGCCAGCCACCCTTGGGATTTTTGCATGGCAGGGCTGGGAGTGGTGGAGTTGGGTGGTATCCCCACCCGTTAAAGCACAATCTTCCGAAGATGTCGCTCAAACCCTCGTAAAAATTGAGATTCCCCCAGGAACCCCAGGTCAGCAGATAGGTAGAGATCTGGAAGCTTCTGGTTTAATTCGCTCAGCGGATGCTTGGAAACTCTGGACTCATTGGCGGCAGCTGCTAGACCGAGATGGTGAGTTTAAAGCTGGAACTTACGAACTATCACCAACTCAACCCCTAACCAAAATCGCCGAAACCATTTGGAAAGGGAAGGTGATGCAGCTGTCTTTCACCATACCGGAAGGGTGGTCGATTCAGCAAATGGCAGATTATTTTGAATCTCTAGGATTTTTCTCGGCTGATGACTTTATCGCTGCTAGTAGCAAAATCCCCTGGGATAAGTACCCTTGGTTGCCCAGTGAGCTCCCTCATCTAGAAGGTTATTTATACCCAGATACCTATAAGTTACCCAGTGATGGCATCTCGCCACAAGCAGTCATCCAACAAATGCTTAATCGATTTGAACAGGTAGCCTTACCAGTATACGAAAAAGGTCAGTACAAAACCCAGCTTAGTATCAATGATTGGGTAACATTAGGGAGCATTGTCGAGAAGGAAGCAGTAGTTGCTGAAGAACGCGATCGCATTGCTGGTGTCTTTACGGAACGGTTGCGGCGAGGGATGAGATTAGAAACCGATCCCACCGTGGAATATGGATTGGGGATTCGACAAACTGCGGATCAGCCCCTGACCTACAAGCAAGTGCGGCAACCTTCCCCTTACAATACCTATCTCAACCCAGGATTACCGCCGACCCCGATTGCCAGTCCTGGAATAGGGAGTTTGAAAGCAACCCTTAATCCCGAAGACACCGAATACCTGTTTTTCGTCGCTCGTTACGATGGCACTCATGTTTTTAGCAAAACCCTAACAGAACACGAAGCAGCTAAAAATGCCATCCGTAGAGAACGGCGAGCTAAACAATAAACTACAACAACCAGTGATCAAAGAACTTTTATAATATAGGTTCCATTGATCGCTTAGATAGAATCGAATCACTTAAGCGCTGCCCGCTGCCATCATCAGGCTGAGCGGGCTTAGTGTATTGACAACCGACGGGTAAACATCAAAAATCAACAGAGTTACCGACTTTTTTATCAGTTAACTAAATATGTCTTGGGTCTCAAAGTTACAACCTGACTTAATCCTTGGTGGCTCCATCTTAGACCTGACACCAGATATTATCCAGCAATATCAGCTCTCAGGTCTAGTATTGGATGTTGACCAGACCTTAATACCAGTGACGAAATCCCGTGTTTCTGGAGAAATTGAACGGTGGGTAGAGCAAACTAGAGCGATGGTTTCCCTGTGGCTGGTGAGTAATAACCTCAGTGAACATCGCATTAGCCGTATTGCTTCCTCCCTAGATTTGCCTTACATATACGGAGCTCGCAAACCTTCGCGACGCAAGCTGAAAATAGCTGTAGATGCGATGAACTTACCTGTAGAGCAAGTGGCAATGGTAGGCGATCGCTTATTCACTGATGTCTTAGCTGGGAATCGACTGGGAATGTTCACCATTCTTGTAGAGCCCATAAGGGATCCGGCTATGAGTAAGTCTTTATACCCAATGCGTGATTTGGAAGTGTGGTTTTCTCAAGCCTTAGGGGTTTCACTGACCACCATGCAACAAAACTTCAACAAACCTGACAAATCACAATGAAATGAAATATAAAGAAAATATTATAAAAATTACTAAACCAAGATTTGTCGGAAATAATAAGGGGGAGTTGGAAATCGGGTCACCTTATATAAAGACCCTACATAAATGACCAACCTTTTAATATGGGGTCAGCTTATATAAAGACCCTAGATATAACAAACGCTTATAACTAATAGACAGCCCAGCCTTGAGTCAATCAGGAGCTGGGCTGTCTATGATTTGGGATTAGGTTACTGAGCTGGTGCGCCAAGCTCAACCTCACGTTAAAATTCAAAAAACATTACTTAACACTCTATCGCCAAGCATGAGCCCAAACGTTGAAATCTACACCTGGAGCAGTTGCCCCTTCTGTATCCGTGCTAAAAGTCTACTAAACAAGAAGGGAGTTGAATTTACTGAATACTCTATTGATGGTGATAACCAGGCACGGGAGAAGATGGCTCAAAGGGCAAATGGAGCACGCTCATTACCACAGATTTTTATCAATGACCAGCATATCGGTGGCTGTGATGACCTTCACACTCTGGAATTTCAGGGTAAGTTAGACAACCTGCTCAAGGCAAGCTAACCACTAGGTGATTGACCATCTAGTCTGTAGGATAGCTAATCGTTATCGGCAATATCCCTGTTACCGGTTCCCCGTTCAAGATCTTGATCAGTCAGTATGTTACCCAATCAAATAGGATTGCTGTAGCATAGGGGAATTGGCTGACAGGGGAATTCAACAGTGAAATTTGCGTTTATAATAGACCCTCTCCCGAAACTTGATCCCGGTCATGATACTAGTGTGGCGCTGATGGAAGCCGCACAGGAATTAGGTCATGAGGTTTGGGTCACTCAGGCTCAACAATTGAGTGTTATTCAGGGTCAGGCTTGGGGGCTTCTAGAACCTGTGCAACTAACTCCAGCCAAACTCGATGACGGCCATTGGGTCGTTAGTGAGCAGTGGTACCAGACAGGTAAGGCTCTGTTGAAACCTCTAGAGGAGATGGATGCTGTCTGGATGCGGACAGACCCGCCGGTTACTATACCTTACGTCTATGCCACCTATATCTTGGACTACATCAATCCAGATAAAACCTTGGTGATTAATTCACCAACTGGCATCAGGACAGCTAACGAAAAAATGTATGCCCTCCAGTTTCACGAGGTGATTCCACAGACTATTGTCAGTCAGGATAAATCGGTGATTCGGCAATTTGTTGAGGAAAAAGAGACAGCAGTACTAAAACCTCTAGGAGGTAAAGGTGGTGAGGGGATTATATTTCTACAGCCAAGCGATCGCAATTTTAACTCCTTGGTGGAAATTAGCACTAAACAGGGTAGTGAGCCAGTGATGGTTCAGGCTTATCTGCCTGCTGCCAAAGATGGAGATAAGCGGATTATCCTCTTGAATGGTGAACCGGTTGGAGCAGTAAATCGCATTCCCACAGGTAAGGAATTTCGGGGTAACATGGCTGTGGGTGGTCGAGTAGCGGCTACGGAAATAACTCCCCGAGAGGAAGAAATCTGTGCCCGGCTCAAGCCAAAACTGCAGCAAGATGGCTTATATTTTGTAGGCATAGACGTTATCGGCGGCTACCTCACCGAAGTTAATGTCACTAGTCCTACTGGCATCCGGGAAATTGACCGCTTAGATGGTACTCATCTGGCTAAACAGGTAATTACCTGGGTTGAAGCAGTTAAAAACAACGGCGGTGAAACAATATAATGGCTTAACCAGACTCTTGAGCAAAGTCATGGGATGTAATGTCGGTTTTGGGTCAGTTTTATGGATCAAGTAACAGTGCCACGGAACGATAGGAAAGCTCGAATCTGGGGGATGCTGTGTCATCTATCCTCCTTGCTATGGATTCCTCTGTTGATTATGGGTCTACCTATCCCTTTGGCTAACCTGGCAGGCCCGTTGATGATCTGGTTAAACAAGAGAACTAAATACCGCTTTGTCAAGGTTCACGGTAAAGAATCTATTAATTTTCAAATCTCGATTACCCTGTACGCTACCATTATCCTGACCATATTTACGGCCTTTGCCTGGGCGTTTTTCATCCTGATTGGTGCAATAAAGGGTTTTGACCGTAACTCTTGGTTGGAGCTGTTTAAGCTCATAGAATTCTGGCTATGGTGTCTAGCTAGTATCCTGGGAATCATTGATTCGCTGCTGGTGACTATGGCTTCAATCGCTGCTCAATATGGTAGGGTTTACCGTTACCCGTTTACCCTGCGATTTTTACGATAAGTTACGAGATAGTCTATAATGGCTGAGTTTTCTGCAACAGGTGCAACTGAACAGCTACCAACAATTGGTGTAGCGGTAGTGGGAACGGGATTTGGACAAAAAATCCACATCCCTGGCTTTAAAGCTCATTCCCGGACGGAAGTGGTGGCTGTCTATCACCGAGACCCGGATCAGGCAAATGCGTACGCAAACCAATATGATATTCCCCATGGATGCGATCGCTTAGAAGATATCCTAGCGTTACCGGAAGTAGAAGCGGTTAGCATCTGTACTCCCCCGTTTCTGCACTACGAAATGGCCAAAATGGTTCTAGAAGCAGGGAAACATCTACTTCTAGAGAAACCCATGACCTTAAAAGCAGCCGAAACCCAGGAGCTTTACCAACTCGCTACAGAAAAGGGTGTTGTGGCTATACCTGATTTTGAATTCCGCTTTATCCCCTCATGGCAGCTATTAGCGGAATATCTAGAAAAAGACTATGTCGGTAAAAAGCGTCTGATTAAAATTGACTGGTTAGTCTCTAGCCGAGCTAATCCTGAACGCCCCTGGAACTGGTATGCTCAAAAGGATAAGGGTGGCGGAGCACTAGGCGCAGTAGGCTCTCATGCTTTTGATTATATTCATTGGCTATTTGGACCAGTGCAGCGGTTGTGTGCTCAACTGAGTACCGCAATTCCAGCACGGCCAGACCCCAATGCTAGCAATTTACTTAAGCCAGTAGATGCTGATGACACCTGTCTGTTATTACTGGAATTGGCAGATGGTACCCCTTGTCAACTCAGTATTAGTTCCGTAACCTATCAAGGGCGAGGTCACTTTGTAGAGGTTTATGGCGATCGCGGTACCTTAGTCTTAGGCAGTAACAATCTCAAAGACTACGTTCATGGATTTCGTCTGTGGGCAGCAACCGCAGGTCAATCCCTGATGGAAGTAGAAATTCCCCAACGACTAGCATTTGCTGAAACCTATCTCGATGGTCGTTTAGCCCCATTTGTCCGGGTGGTTGACTATTGGGTAAAAGCCATTGACAATGGTGGCGTCACTACACTATCTCTCAAAGAAGGAGTGTACTCCCAGATGTTAATGGATTTAACCCATGAGTCCCATGAAACCAGGCGTTGGGTTGAGGTAGATAAGCACAAGTATAGCGGTTTTTAATAGGGAATAGGGAATAGGGAATAGGGAATAGGGAATAGGAAAAAAACTTTATTTACCTTATTAGGCTATAAACGGCTATATATATCCTAAAACTGCTTCCATAGCTTTGATAGTTTTAGAATATAATTTTTGATAGTCAACAGCATTTCCTTATTATTAAATAATAGCATAGATGGGGAATAACTAACTGTTAATAATAAAAGTTAATAATTCCTGACGATAATTTTTAAGGTAAACAAAAATGAAGAGTCAGCATCAAAAGCATCAGTTACTTAGCATTATCTCTAGTATACCTAGAGGTTTGATTTTGATGAGCACAGGGGGCATGATACTCACGACGCTAATTTTAGGAGTGGTGATGTGGCGCACTAGCTCCCGCTTGTTTGAACAAGTTAATGGTCTATTCGACTTATCACAATTAAACTTATCACACTCAGAACCAGAGGTGGATGTCAGAAACGTTGTGGTTAATAAAGTTCGTAACGTTAGTGAATTGACCACTGCTGTGTTTAGCATGGAGGCAGTTGTTCCAACTCGTCAAGATAGAAACTTAGGACAATATCGCTTAGCGTCAACGACATTACTCTACATTGCTTATGGGGAAGTGCGAGCTGGGGTTGATTTAGGGAAATTAAGCGTCGATGATGTCAAAGTCAGCAATGACTCAATCCAAGTGCAGTTACCAGCGCCTCAATTACTGGATAGCAAGATTGATGTTACCCGTTCCCAGATTTACGACTACAACCGAGGATTTTTGGGTCTCGGACCTGATGTTGCCCCTCAATTACAGATGCTAGCTCAACAGCAAACCCTCCAGAAAATTCAGGCTACTGCTTGTCAGCAAGGTGTGCTAGAGCAAGCTAATCAAAGGGCGCAATTAGTGGTGACTAATTTATTGATGACAGCTGGTTACAAAACCGTAGATGTAAAGCTTCAACCCTCGTCACCATCGATGTGTATAGGAGCTTTGCAAACACAATCCTAGCACAGCGTTTGGTAAGCAGTCGGCGGTCAGCCGTCAGCCGTCAGCCGTCAGCCGTCAGCTAAAAATAAAATTCGTTTCCGTAGCGTGGCGCAGGCTTCGACTATTCAAAAGCTGATAACTGATAACTGATAGCTGTTCGCGTAGCGCTTAAGCTGTTCGCGTAGCGCTTAAGCTGTTCGCGTAGCGTGCGCGTAGCGCTTAAGCTGATAGCAAAATACCAACATTATTGGCGTAATTAAACTAGTTTATTATATCATGAACAATGCCAAAAACGTCCTTGGCGGAACACTAAAAGTGTGCTGCACATTTCCGATGACGGGATTTTTTCGGAACGGAAAATGTGACACAGGACCATCTGACGTTGGTTTACATATCGTTTGTGCAGAAATGACGGAAGAGTTCCTATCTTTTACTCAACAAAGAGGGAATGATTTGAGTACACCATCCCCAGTCTATGGTTTTCCTGGTCTTAAACCCGGAGATCAATGGTGTTTGTGTCTCAGTCGTTGGAAGGAGGCGCTGGATGCTGGGGTTGCGCCACCAGTGATTTTGTCAGCAACCCATGAAGCAGCCCTTGATTACATTCCGTTGGAAGTATTTCAGGAACACGCTATTCTTAACGGCTAATATTATGTCCGGTTGAATATTTACGAACTTTTGCCTTTTGCATGCATGCCTAAAGCCCTTGCGGGTAGCGCTATATCAGCCATCAGCAAAAGGCTGACCGCTGACCGCTGAATGCTTACAACTCATGTTATGCTGAGATAATTTTATCCTGACAGAATTAATTATTAATTTATATTTCCCTAACAGCATCTTCCTTAGCTTTACCCCTAATAATCTAAGTATAGCTATTGGGATATCAAAAGTTTTCTTAACCTTTTCCTCTGTTAAGGGAAGTTTAAGCATGAAATTTAATTACAAACCGATTCTTAGTGTATTGCTGAGTATAGTGTTTGCCTTGTTGTTTGCGATCGCACCCGCACTCGCCCAGGCATCCATAGACTCCAGCCAACCTCCACCCCCACTCAAACCTTCCATCGAATACATCAAATGTCCTTACGACGTAAACGATCCCAAGAACGACAATGCGGGTTACCTCATTTGTACATCACCCGGAAAATTCACAGGGCTTGACTCTGAATCCTTAGATATTAAAAAATCTGATAACCTTGACCCTGACTTTAGGGACCCCTATAACATGGAACCATTTGTGTTCCACCCTGACCATGAACTAGAAGCTCAAAAGAAACTGGACAATTTTGGCAAGAAGCCCAATGTCATCATCTTCCTGCTAGACGATGTGGCCTGGGGTGATCTGGGATTCAATGGTGGCGGCATTGCCAGAGGAGCCCCTACTCCCAACATAGATCGCATTGCCAGTGAGGGGCTGGTACTGACTTCCACCTACTCTCAACCAAGCTGTTCACCCAGTCGAGCAACGATCAATACCGGGCAGTTGCCAGTTCACCACGGGATTTACCGCCCACCTATGTATGACTCCAAAGGAGGTCTTCCAAATTCTGATTACACCTTGCCTTCACTGCTGAAAAACCAGGGTTACATCACCAGGGCTGTTGGCAAGTGGCACTTGGGTGAATCAAGAAAGGCTCAACCGCAAAACAATGGTTATGATGAGTTCTTCGGGTTTCTGGGTGTTTCCGATGAATATACCGAGTGGCGGGATTGGTACTACAATCCCGAAGTTGTAAGTAGTACCCAGCGCACCGAATACATGGAAAATCTGGACTTCAACAAGAAGCTAATCTGTAAAGTTGCAGACGGTCTTCCAGAAGATGAACGTGTCGGAGACACTGAAGCGTGTAGAGCTTTTCCTGGGGAAGTCATTGACCTCAATACTGTCAAAACAGTTGACAAAAAGCTAACCGAGTATTCGGTGAAATTTATCCATGACATGGAAAAAGTGGATAAACCCTTCTTTCTCTATCACGGCACTCGGGGCTGTCACTTCGACAATTACCCCAGTCAAACCTATCTAGGTCAGTCTCCTGCCAAAGTTCCCTTTACCGATTGTCTGATCCAAATGGACCATGACTTCGGTGAACTATACAAGGCTCTTGAGGAAACAGATCAGTTAAAGGATACATTCATTTTCTTGACCTCTGACAATGGTCCAGAAGCAGAAATCTGGCCAGACAGTGGCAATGCAGGCCCTTTCAAAGGGTTTAAAGGGTCTACTTGGGAAGGTGGAGTCCGGGTTCCCAGCTTTGCCTATTGGCAGGGAAGGATTGAGCCTGGTAAATCAAACGGCTTCTTCGATCAAGCGGATTTGTTGCCAACCATTTTGAGGTTAGCTGGAGTAAACTCAGTGGCTCTATCCTCAATGTTGAATGATTACAACAGCACAGTTAAGAAAGCTGTAAATAAGATTTACATTGATGGTGTCGATCAAACTTCATTCCTGCTAGCTGAAAAACCTCAGTCCCAACCCTATGACAGTCACCCCTCCAACCGCAGAAGTGTGATTTTCTGGTTAAAGGAAAACTTCTCTGCTGTTCGCCTGGATGAATTTAAAGGCTACACAGTTGGCACCGAGCTACACACCGGTTTGGATATGGGAAATGTCGGTGGCTTTAGTGGGGTCACTTCTAAATATTCCTATATCAGGACCTTCAACCTTTATACTGACCCAGGGGAAAAACGGAACATTGCGATTCGACATCTTTGGATGTCCCCAGCCATAACCAATGAATTTGCTAGATATTGCAAAGTTTTGCTGCATTACCCAATTAGAGGTAGTGCTAGTGATGCTCCTCTGTTCGATGTTTGTCCTATTACCAAGTTCGATATTTTCATCACTAACGTAGGGGAAGCAATCACGGAAAAGGCAACCGATACCCTGCTAGAAAGAGTCAGGGAAACTGTCGAGGAGGTGCGAGAAGCTAGCCAGGACGAAAACGCTATCGATACCCTGCTAGACAGAATAAAGGAAACTGTCAAGAAAGTTGGAAAAACTACTACTCCTTAGGTAAGCTATCAGCTAATGCGCACTTATCCCAGCGTCGTTCGCACAGCGTGGCCAAACGCGCCCCGCGTGGCCAATAGGCCAAGGCCAAAGCCTGTGCCACCCACGCTACTTAAGGTGCTATTAGCTATCAGCTGACCGCTGAGAGCTGACCACTGAGAGCTGACCGCTGAGAGCTGACTGCTGACTGCTGTCAGCTTATTTAATGGGCACTTAAGGAAATCAAACGATAGAACAGTAACAGGGATATCCGTTTTTCCCCCTTACTAACCCTATAATTTTGATGACCAAAAAACTCTTAGTGACAGGAGCTAGCGGTTTTCTAGGATGGAATCTTTGCCAGCTAGCTAAAGAAAAATGGGATATTTATGGAACGTATTTTTCCCAGACGATAGATATTCCAGGAATAACCTTGGTAAAGGTTGACTTGAGAGAATTCCAAGACATGAAGGATCTGTTTGCTGAGATTCAGCCAGCAGGAGTAATTCATACCGCAGCTCACTCTAAACCTAATTTTTGTCAGACCCATCCAGAGGAATCATACTCGATTAATGTTACAGCTTCTGTCAATATTGCTCGACTAAGTGCAGATTATGATATCCCTTGCGTGTTTACCTCTACTGACTTGGTCTTCGATGGTTTAAATCCTCCTTATCTCGAAACTGATCCGGTATCGCCCATTAGCTATTACGGTGAGCAAAAAGTTATGGCAGAAGAAGGGATGCGATCGCATTATCCTAAAGTCGCGATTTGCCGGATGCCCTTAATGTTTGGTATCACTCCCCCTACTGCCAGTAGCTTTATCCAACCCTTCCTCAAAATCCTGAGAGAAGGGCGACCATTGAGCTTATTTACCGATGAAATTAGAACCCCTGTCAGTGGCACCACAGCAGCCAAGGGATTGTTATTAGCTCTAGAGAAAGTCCAAGGTCTAGTTAATCTGGGCGGAAAAGAACGGATCTCTCGCTATGAGTTTGGTTGCTTGATGGCTGAGGTATTTGAGCTTTCCCAAGATAACTTAGGACGCTGTCTACAAAAAGATGTACCGATGGCTGCCCCTAGATCTCCGGATACGTCATTGGATAGTTCATTAGCATTTAGTTTGGGATATCAACCGTTATCAGTGCGGGAGCAATTGGAAGAGTTGCGAGGGAAAGTGTAATTATGTAAGCTGTCAGCGGTCAGCGGTGAGTGGTCAGTGGCCAGCTAAAGGCTGATAGCTGATTGTTCGCGTAGCGCTTAAGCTGATAGCTGATAGCTGTTCGCGTAGCGTGCGCGTAGCGCTTAAGCTGATAGCAAAACTACTGAGCAGATTTTACTGGGAGCAGTCGAGATGGCAGAAACAAATTCCATGTATGACTACATTGTGATTGGTGCAGGTTCTGCGGGAAGCATAGTAGCTTCAAAGCTTGCTGCTTCTGACTCAAATGCACAAATTCTGCTGATCGAAGCTGGAAAGCTCCTACTCAATCCCAAGATGTACAACCCAAGTGATTGGTTTGAAGTCCTACAACAACATCCAGAGATTGATTGGGGTTACGAGACAGTACCTCAAAAAAATTTAAACAACCGTGTGGTCATGCTGCCCCAAGCAAAAGCCCTAGGTGGGTGTGCATTACATAATGCCACGGTCTATGTCAGAGGTGGACGCTCTGACTTTGATGCGTGGGGTAAAGTAGCACCCGGTTGGTCATGGAATGATGTACTACCGCACTTTGAAAGTGTAGAGCAGATCATCAAGGTTTTGGTGGCTCAAACAGATCATTTCAATTTCATTAACGATTTATTCGCTGCTGCTAAGGAGTACGGTTTACCTGAAAATCCTAATTATAATACCAGCGAGAGTCAATATGGATACGCTCCATTTCAGTTCAACAATATTAAAACACTTTCAAAGCTTTTTCGTGAAACCACATTTAACACTTTTTTACCAGCAGTTCATGCAAATGTAACTGTAATAGCTGAAGCTTTGGTAACCAAGATCCGATTTAAGAATACCAAAACAATTGGTGTTGAATATGTTCAGAAGAACGAAAAATACTTTGCAGGGGTGCAAAATGAGGTTGTGCTGAGTGCTGGTGCGATTGCTAGTCCAAAAATCTTGATGCTTTCAGGCATTGGCGACGAAACTGAGTTGGGGAAATTTGATATTCCAGTAGTTGCGAATGTTCCAGAAGTAGGGAAGAACTTACATGACGATCTTTTCGTTAGTGCCGGATTTTCTATTCCCGAAGATAAAGATTTACCAGTGTATTCCTATAGCCTAGCTCCAGCTGTGATTTTCGGCTCTACGAAAAATAGTAGTTCAGTTGTTGATATAGAGTGTTCAGTGGGAGTGGGAACACTCAAAGGTTTCCCTGGTCCAAAAAATTCGTTTTGGTTATGGCCAAATGTCATGCACTTGAAGAGTAAGGGAACTATTACGCTGCGTTCAAGTTCTCCTGATCAAGCTCCTGTTGTTGACCCAAAGTATCTGACAGTGCCAGGAGATCTCCAGTCATGTATAACAGCGCTTCAGTTAGGTATCGATATTGGCAATCAATCAAGCTTGGGGCAATGGCGGGAAAAGCAAATTGCTCCAGAACCGGGAACAGATTTGGAGAGTTACATCAGAGAAACAGCTAGTACAACACAGCACTATTGCGGAACTTGCAGAATGGGGATTGATGAAAGTTCTGTGGTGGATACAGAACTTAAGGTTCGAGGAGTATCAGGTCTGCGTGTGATTGATGCTTCTGTCTTCCCATTACCCATAACTGCAAACACAGCAGCAGCAACCATGATGATTGCTGATAAGGGATCTGACATTTTGACCTGACGGGGTCACAAGCAGCATTCCGCGCCTTACTGGGTGAATGAAGAATGAAGAATGTAGAATGTAGAATGTAGAATGCAAAAAACTTCCAATTCTAAATTCTTAATTCTTCATTCTTCATTATTTAAAGATGTCTTAGCGTAAGTCCTGAGTTATTTCTTTGTGATGCCCTCAATCTTGGAATAGGGCTGAATCTTAGAGATAAACATTGTGCCGACATCCCCATAACAAGCGGAAGTAGGATTTTCGAAGTTGTAGACCGCACTGATAGCATTGCGAGACCTGGTTATAACCCCCCAATTTTTGCTGATTGGATTTGTCGGATTTTGCTCAGGAGCTAATTCTAACTCAATAAAGTTTTTATACTTGCCTGACAAATTACCTTTGAAAACCCGTTCAGGAGAACATTTTGTGTTGCCCAGCACTGAGGTACCGAATACGTTATCCCCCTCTTGATTTATAGACATCTGGACTACACCGTTATAGGTGGGAGAATTCAAACTAGTCCAAGTTCCTACCCACTCACCATTGAGACTTTCTGGGTTTGAGACAGAAGCCTCTGCCGCGCTAACATTGGCGAAGAGCAGGAATATTGAAGCAACCAACATGATCACTATACGCATTATTATCTCCTTAATAAAAGGTTATGAAAGATCAGCTTACCTGTCAAAAGACCTAAGATCAAAACTACACCATTATTGCCACCAATCTAGACTTTTTTTAAAAAAATTAATATTTTGAAAAAATCAATGGCATTGCTATTTAATGTAACTTAAAATTATTACTCATCACCTATAGCGCTTTGAAATTATTTGTAAATTCATAAATTATGGAAAAAGTCAAGAGGCAATAGTAGCAATAGAACCAGAGCTTTATAGTAAACTAAAAATACTTTCTCAGTTGACATCTCAAATCAAAATGCTACATAGCATTTTTAAACTATTTGTCAAGTGATAAATTATGGAAAAAGTCAAGAGGCAATAGGCAAGAGGCAATAGGCAAGAGCTCCAGAGTTTTTTACTAAAATAAAAGAAGACCTGATCGCTTTTAGTGGCTCCTTGGCCGTGGGCCACGCTACGCAAACGGAGCACCGCGAAGCGTGGCCCACGGCCTTTCAGTTTAGATCTCAAATGAAAATGCTATAGCTGATAGCTTACCACTGACCGCTGTTCGCGTAGCGTGCGCGTAGCGCATAAGCTGACAGAGTGATTTCCCTACCGTTAGTGCGGTAGTTACCACGAAACAAAACAAATCTCCCACAAGTCAATAGTTTTAAGTGAAAAGGCAAACACCAGCAATTGGTCTTGATGGTGCTGGTAAGTTCTCTACTTTGGCCTATGGGTACACCTTCAACTAATCAAGGGAATCAGATGAAAAACTTGCGTGCAATCACCCCATCCTCTTATATTATTGCTGCCTGTGCATTAACCGGTATCTTATCCTTTAGTGCAGTAACTAGCCAAGCTGGTCAAAGTAAGTTCTTAGCATCAGGCAACTCTACCGCAACCGCTCAGGTTGAATCAGTAGACAATCAAGACCTACTGGCAGCAGCACCGATTCCCAGCAGTGAATTACCACGAGCCCTAGAGAAGAATACCGTATTTCGTGCGATCGCAAGCGGTGGTTTCTTTGGTCAAACCGTTGAAACCCGTCTGCTCAACAATGGACAAGTGATTCAGCAGTACATACGGATCAATGGCAATAGCACTCCCACCGAGATTGCTCGCATTTCCCCTCAAGATGTCAAAGGCTTTGAAGAGTTTCTCAACAAAGACGTAGACTTTAGTCAGTTTGATCAGCTCAGTTACCCTGCTCCTATTGGTGCCGCTGATTACATCAGTGTTACTCTGAGCAGCAATGGTGGTACCACACGTTATGCCGATATTGGTAGTAATCAGCTCCCGGAAGCATTGCAGCAAGTGATTCAGAATTGGGAAACTATTGTTAGTAGTAAGTGAGATGTCAGTGGTCAGCGGATGCTTGGGTGTTTTGCCCCCCTAACCCCCCAATTTTGGGGGGAATTATTGGATGCATCGGTGTTTTGCCCCCCTAACCCCCCAATTTTGGGGGGAATTATTGGATGCATCGGT
>NZ_CEYLVT010000044.1:24801-25580 GCF_982860115.1 Moorena sp. | reverse complement strand
GTTTTGCCCCCCTAACCCCCCAATTTTGGGGGGAATTATTGGAGAACAACGGGGGCTTGACCAAAACCAAACGATCGCGGATTCATACTTCAATTGCTGCAACAACAACAGATCAGACTTGTTTATACACAGTAGCTAGTCTGCGGGTAAACAAGCTTGTGCTACTTGGACAATGCGGGCTAGAACGGTTTGCAGATCTCTGAAAACTTCTTGGTTAGTAAACCTCAACACTCGATAACCAAACAACTGAAAATGCTTCGTTCGAGCCTCATCATAGGCTTTTTGCTGTGTATGAATGTCTCCATCAACCTCAATGACTAATTTGCATGATGGACAGTAAAAGTCAACAATAAATCGCCCTACCGGATGCTGACAGCGAAACTTGAGTCCTGCCAGTTGACGACCACGCAATGCACTCCATAACTGTGCTTCGGCAGGAGTTAGATTTTGCCGCAGATGACGAGCAGCCTGCTCAGTTTCCGGGGTAGTGCCACGAATTCTAGGATAGTCTTTTGGCATCAGTAGAGTAGGTTAGACAGTCTTTTTATACAGAGTACCCAGGATTAGTCCAAGTTCTCCCAAGTTGCCGATGCCCTCCCAGCCCCGCAATTTTGGGATGCCCCCCCAGCCCCCCAATTTTGGGGGGAGAAGATATCGAGGGGTTGAAAGTCCCCCAGAATTGGGGGATTTAGGGGGCGCGATGGTCAAAGTCCTCCAAGTTGGCGATGCCCCCCCAGCCCCCCAATTTTGGGGGGAGAAGATATCGAGGGGTTGAAAGT
>NZ_CEYLVT010000044.1:21479-24701 GCF_982860115.1 Moorena sp. | reverse complement strand
CCCCCAGAATTGGGGGATTTAGGGGGCGCGATGGTCAAAGTCCCCCAGAATTGGGGGATTTAGGGGGCGCAGTGGTCAAAGTCCCCCAGAATTTGAGAATTCCTCTTGCCTTGCCCATAACGCTATAACTGATCGCTTACACTCCCTACTCCCTATTCTCCTCAGATTCTCCCTCTATATCCTGCCCAATATCAAACACAATAATAAATTTCTCATCAGGCATTAGCCGCTTCAGAGCCTGCATGTGGCCTTCCGCATCCGAGCGATTGCGGAAACGACCAACAAGTACTCGTTGCATCTTGGGCAATAACCTAACCACTGCCCATGGATATAGGCGTTGAGAATACGACATAATAATAAGTTATCTCCTTAACTGGGGGACGAGAGCCAGCCTTCCGTGTGACTTCTGTAGGCTGGCTCTTACCGTGGGCGCTAAAACGTTCCACGGTAATTTTATTATAGCACAAATAATCTTATATTATAACATATTTTGAAAAGTTTTGTTACAAGCTTTTATTGCCAATTTTCTTTTTATCCTATAAACTAGTATTATCGGAATAGTTAAAAACACTCCACTCATGAACAAGTGCGTTGGAACTACTGAAGCGGCATCTCTATTAGGAATTTCTTCTCGACGATTGCGTCAACTCCTAGAGAAGGGTCGCGTTCGCGGTGCCTATAAAACCGGTAAATTCTGGATTATTCCTCTGTTCAACCATTTGCCACAAATAACTAAAGGGTCTCGTGGACCGAAGGGGAAATGGCGCACTAGTCGTCCACCGGCTTTAGCGAAGATTAATGTCAATCGCAATCACATTGGCTCGAATATCAAGAAAAGCCCCAAAGACCGCAAGCCAGTGATTTCAGTAAAACGAAGTGGTACCAATCTCTACGGCAACGAAGTGGAAATCCTTGGGCCTTGTAAGATTGTCTATAATCCCGATCATCCACTCGATTGTGGCGCTCGTTTGTGGATTGAAACTTTTAGTGATATTCACTTTATTGGTGGCAGTTTTCCCGCGAGTCGCTGAGGGGGTAAGACCTAGGAATCGATTCTAGTTGATCAGAGTTAATCCTGAACAAAATCCGTTTGGCTGTATGTATTGATTGTAGGTCTAGTTAATCTGTCCTAGTTACTCAGATATGGAACCTCTAGCCATTGCCAATCTAGCCTTTATCGGTACCAAAGCTGCAGAAACTATAGTAGAAAAGTTTACTGAGGCAGTAATAGAAAAAGCCAAGCTCCTACGCGAGAAGATTATTAATAAGTTAAGGAGTAATCCCAGGGCTGAATTAGCTTTGCTAGATGCTCAACCAGGGTCAAAGACTGAGCTAAAAGTTGTATCTGACTATTTGCAAGAGACGATGAGAGCAGATTCTCAATTTGCCCAGGAGATTGAAGCATTAGCAAGGGAAATCGATAATTTGAACCAAAGGCAAGGGGAAAATTGGCAAGTATCTGGTGGTGAGGTAAATTATAACAAGGTTTCTGGTGGTAATGTAACTTCTAACAATCAAAATATAAATCCAGTCATTAGAGAAGCTGGTAGTAATAATACCTTCAACTTTAACTATAATTCTCCTCAAGATTAGCTGAAGTCGCCTGGGGAGCAGGTTAAACAAATCCCAGTTGCTAATCCTAATAATTTAGCCAGAGTACGCAGTGGCGTAGTCAACTTTGTCGGTCGGGACAAACAACTCAAAGAACTACACCAACAGCTTCAAAAGAAGGAGCGCATTGCTATCACTGCTGTGCTTAGCGGTATGGCTGGAGTAGGAAAAACTGAACTTGCCATACAGTATGCTCAGCGCCAGAAACAGCAATCCACCTACCCCGGTGGGATTTGTTGGATACAGGTACAAGCATCCAATCCGGGAGAACAATTGCTGAGTTTTGCTAAGTCTCAGCTTAATCTGAATCCTCCTGAGGATTTGGAGTTATCAGACCAGTTAGACTACTGTTGGTCTCGGTGGCAGCTTTTAGATGGTGATGCCCTGATCATTCTGGATGATGTTAGAGACTATGAGGATATTGAAGGCTATCTACCACCCCAAGAATCCCGTTTCAAAGTACTAATAACGACACGTAAATATTGGCTATCAGAATCCTTTGAACAATTGCGCCTAGAGGTGTTAGATGAGAAAGCAGCTTTGGAGTTTTTAGGGTCTTTTATTGGTCACTCAAGACTGGAAAAAGAACCAGTAGCAGCCTCTCAACTCTGTGAAAAACTTGGATACCTTCCATTGGGATTGGAGTTAGTAGGACGTTTCCTCAAAAGACGGTATCATTGGACTTTAGCAAAGATGGTACAAAAATTAGAGGAAAAGCTAAACGAACTGAAGCCATCGGGGGACATGACAGCTCAAAAAGGAGTAGAAGCAGCATTAGAGTTGAGCTGGAAAGAATTAGACTCTCAAGGGCAGTGGCTGGGATGTTTTTTGAGTCTCTTTGCCTTAGCTCCGATTAAGTGGACACTAGTGGAAACCTGTTTATCTATAACTGATAGTTGTGAACTGATTCCTTTAAATGAAGATTGGGAAGACGTAATAGAAGACAGTCTGTTGAGTTTGAATTTAATTCGTGAAACTGAGCAAGGGGATTATCAATTTCACCAATTAGTATGTAAATACTTCCACAATAAACTCGAACAGATGCCTGAAGCAGGAAAGCTCAAACAGAGTTTCTGTAAGGTGATGGTAGAAGAAGCACAGTCTCTCCCTCAAAGTCCTACAAAAGAGCAGGTAGACGGAATAGCACCATCCATACCTCATGTAGCAGAAGCAGCAACTGAACTACAACAATGGTTAGAGGATGAGGATTTAATTGTACCCTTTGTTATGCTCGATCGGTTCTATGGGGGTCAGGGATTATACAAACTGGCAGAACCTTGGTTAGAACAATGTTTAGAGGTTAGCCAACACCGTCTAGGTGAAAACCACCCAGATGTAGCAGCCAGCCTCAACAATCTGGCTTTACTGTACTATAACCAGGGTCGGTACTCAGAAGCCGAACCCCTCTACCTACAAGCCTTAGACCTAAGGAAACAGCTGCTGGGTGAACACCACCCGGATGTCGCTACCAGCCTCAACAACCTGGCAGAACTTTACAGGAACCAGGGTAGGTACTCAGAAGCCGAACCCCTCTACCTACAAGCCTTAGACCTAATGAAACAGCTGCTGGGTGAACACCACCCGGATGTCGCTACCAGCCTCAACAACCTG
>NZ_CEYLVT010000044.1:0-21379 GCF_982860115.1 Moorena sp. | reverse complement strand
GCAGCACTGTACTCTGACCAGGGTCGGTACTCAGATGCCGAACCCCTCTACCTACAAGCCTTAGACTTAAGAAAACAACTGCTGGGTCAAAACCACCCGGATGTCGCTACCAGCCTCAATAACCTGGCAGCACTGTACTCTGACCAGGGTCGGTACTCAGATGCCGAACCCCTCTACCTACAAGCCTTAGACTTAAGAAAACAACTGCTGGGTCAAAACCACCCGGATGTCGCTACCAGCCTCAACAACCTGGCTTTACTGTACGATAACCAGGGTAAGTACTCAGAAGCCGAACCCCTCTACCTACAAGCTTTAGACCTAAGGAAACAGCTGCTGGGTCAAAACCACCCGGATGTCGCTACCAGCCTCAACAACCTGGCTTTACTGTACGATAATCAGCGGCGGTACCAAGACGCGGAATCCTTCTATCGTCAAGCACTAGAGATTGCTGTGCAGCAGTTAGGAGAGAATCATCCCAACACCCAAACTATTTCACGTAATTTAAGCACACTATTAGACCAAGGTTGAGTCTCATGGGATTAGACTAAGTCTCCTAAAATAGAGTGTTGGAGAAATCGGGAACAGTGGAAAAGAATTGACGCCAACAGTATCAGAAAACTAGGTTTGCAAGATGTCTAGTTTTTAGCAGCAGATTCAGACCAGAAAATGCGATTGACCGAAGGTCACGCTACGCGATTAAGCGAAGCTTCCGCTAAAAGCGATCGCATTTCCGATCACAGTTCAATGCGATTGACCTTTGGTCACCCTAAGCGATCGCACTCACAATTTTCTAACTATTCCGGTATTAACGCAGTCGCTAATAGTGGAAACCACAGCACTTGACTTGCTCCCCACCCTCTCCACACTTATAACACTTTAGCTGCTTTCATCCCTATTTAAAAAAAGTTGCCAATTTTCTTTTTTTCTATTAAACTAGTAATATCGGAATAGTTAAAAACACTCCACTCATGAACAAATGCGTTGGAACTACTGAAGCGGCATCTCTATTAGGAATTTCCTCTCGACGATTGCGCCAACTCCTAGAGAAGGGTCGGGTGCGGGGTGCCTATAAAACCGGGAAATTCTGGATTATTCCTCTGTTCAACCATTTGCCACAAATAACTACTCGTACTCGTGGACCGAAGGGGAAATGGCGCACTAGTCGTCCTCCCGCATTAGCGAAGATTAATGTCAACCGTAATCACATTGGCTCGAATATCAAGAAAAGTCCCAAAGACCGGAAGCCAGTGATTTCAGTAAAACGCAGTGGTAGCAATATCTACGGCAACGAAGTGGAAATCCTTGGGCCTTGTAAGATTGTCTATAATCCCGATCATCCACTCGATTGTGGCGCTCGTTTGTGGATTGAAACCTTTAGTGATATTCACTTCGTTGGTGGTAGTTTTCCTGCTAGTCGTTGAATCGGGAATCGGGAATCGGGAATCGGGAATCGGGAGCAGTGGGCAAAAGCTAATTGCTAGAGTTATTACAATGGTTCCATAGGCACCCAAGCTAATTGCTGATCGCTGACAACTATGAGTTCTCCACCACCCTCCAAACCCCCAAAGACCATACTTAGTCAGCTAACTCAGGTAGTACAAACCATTCATGCGAAGGTCAATCTTCAAGCAGTAGCACTAAAGCCTAATGCTAGAGTGCCGGAACTTTGGGTGCAAGACAGTAATACCAACAAATCTGATGTCTATCCCCTGGTTGGGGACCGTTATGTACTCGGGCGCAGTTCCAAATCCTGTGACATCATCGTTCGCAACCCAGTAGTCAGTCAAGTTCATCTCTCCCTAGAACGGTATGGTAGGCGTGGGCGTAGGTTTATCATAAAAGACCAAAACTCTACCAATGGTATCTATCGTGGCAGACGCCGACTTTCCTCTTTGCTGCTGTATCACGGAGACACCCTCACCATTGGTCCACCAGAACTAGCGGCATCAGTTGAGCTACAGTACGTCTATCCTCCCCCCTGGTATATCCAAGGAATCCGTTACTTTCTCTATGGCATCGGTGGCTTAATTGCTTTAGTGGTATTACTAATTGGATTTCAAACCATCAAAGCACCATCAGTCAGGCCATTACCAGAGGGAGTCACAGGTCCTGTAATTGTTTACTCTCGTGACCAAATTCCCCTACGGCAACCTCGGACCGATGCTCACCGAGAACTGAGGAGGTTATCGGATTTTTCCCCATATTTGCCCAAAGCAGTGATAGCTTCAGAAGACAGCCGCTTTTACTGGCACTTTGGAGTAGACCCCTATGGCATTATGCGAGCTGTGGTGCGGAATATTCAAGGGGGAGGGATTCGCGAAGGGGCTAGTACCATCACTCAGCAGGTAGCCAGAAGCCTATTTCCCGAGTATGTCGGTCGAGCCAATACCGCAGACCGGAAAGTGCGGGAGGCAATAATTGCCCTAAAGTTAGAGACAGTTTACAGTAAGGACGCGATATTAAAGGCTTACTTAAACCGGGTTTACTTGGGTATAGAAGCATTTGGTTTTGAAGATGCTGCTCAATTTTATTTCGACAAATCAGCAGCTAATGTGAATATCCAAGAAGCCGCAACTCTGGTGGCAAGTTTACCAGCACCCAATAGCTATAACCCGATCCAGAATTATGATACCTCATTACAATTACGGAATCGGGTGATTGACCGGATGCACGCTTTGGGAATGATTAGTAGAGAGGAAGCTAATCGAGCGAGGCGATCGCGGATTGAAGTTAGCCCCAAAGCCCAAGAAATTCTGTCTAGCACCAAAGCACGCTATTTCTATAGCTACGTTTTCCAGCAATTGAGGACGTTACTAGGCTCAGAGTTAGCTCAGGAAGGTAATTTTATTGTAGAAACTACTGTAGATACGGAGTTTCAGGCCAAAGCTGAAGCTGCTCTACGGGACTATGTCAAGAAAACTGGTAGCCGCTTAGGATTTTCCCAGGGAGCGATCGCAAGCCTGAATACCAGTAATGGCGAGATTCTAGCCATGGTTGGGGGTGCCGATTACCAAAAAAGCCAGTTTAATCGCGTCCAAGCCAAGCGTCAACCAGGCTCAACCTTTAAACTCTTTGCCTATGCTGCTGCTTTAGAAAAAGGGATTTTACCAACTGAAACCTACTCCTGCTCTGGGATTAAACGGATCAGACGTTGTGAGCGGTCTGGAGATGCTACTGAAATTGATATGTATGCTGGTCTGGCTCAATCGGAAAATGCAGTAGCGATCAGGGTGGCTCAAGATGCTGGTTTAGATAGAGTAATACGGCTGGCGCAACGGTTAGGTATTAGCTCAAAACTGGAGCCTGTATTTGGTTTAGCCTTAGGTCAAAGTGAAGTTAGTCTATTGGAAATGACTGGAGCCTATGGTGCGATCGCAAATCAAGGTATGTGGTATCGTCCCCATGGTATTACCAGAATTCTAGACAGTAGTGATTGCACCGATTACCAAGACTACCAAACCTGTCGAGTAATCTACGACTTCGCTGATCAGCCAACTATCAACAAGCAAGCGGTTTCACCAGCCGTAGCCAACACCATGACAGAAATGCTTCAGGCTGTAGTCACCAGTGGCACCGGTCGCAGTGCCCAGATTGGTCAAGGAGAAGGAGGAAAAACCGGGACTACTGATAAAAATGTAGACCTGTGGTTTATCGGTTTTATTCCCAAGCATCAGATCGTTACAGGGATTTGGTTAGGCAATGACAATAATTCTCCTACCAATGGCAGTAGTAGCCAAGCTGCCCAGTTGTGGGGGATGTATATGGGTCAGGTAGTACCGAAAGAGAGTTGAACAAAATGTTGAGCGCAGTCCCCACCTAGAATCTTTGATTTAGGTGGGGTTAGCGAAACCAATAAACAAAGCGCAGCATCCTTATTCTGGCTTTTCCTGATTCTGGACATATGCAATCAGCTTTTGTAATGGAGCTTGTGTTCCAACTGTTATCAAAGCATAGCTGCCACCCCAGAACATCGGTTTTTCTGACCAGTAAAAACGTTTTAGATGAGCTGCATACTCTTTCCGCATTAGTCGAGAGGAAACCGTTTTGAGGTTATTTACTAGCTTTGACAAGTCAATACTGGGGATAGCTTCAAACAAAACGTGGACGTGATTACTCTCCCCCCCAAATTCAATCAGTTCACAATCCCATTTTGCTAGGGTAGCCCTAAAAATGTCTTCCAAGCGTTCGAGCATCTCCCCTGTTAGGGAATTGTTTCTGAACTTAGTCACTAGTACCAAGTGATAGATCAACCGAAATGCCGAGTTGGAGCGAGTCTTGAGTCTCCTGAAATCCATAGAGCGGTATCGGGAACTAAATTGACAACTAAATCTTAGCTTGTTAATATATATTAGCTATTGGTTAAGTCTTTCTCCATGAGCCGGAAGCAAGCTAAAAAGCGAACTAAGCGCAAAAAGTGGCAGTCAGCGTCGTTGATCAGAACTGATGTCTGGTCGCTGTCTTTGACTCGCCATCAGCGTAATTTAGCTATTCTGACGGTGGAAGAGTACCGCCATTTCCTAAAACCTTTGGTACTAATAGCCTATTGGAATTGGTCTGCCCTGTTGGGGTTAACTGCCAAAGAACGGGTGAACACGCTGGAGAAGTTGGTTCACCAGACCGCAGATAATCCCAATCCTAAATATGGTTGGTACTTCAAAAAAGCCATCAATAACCATCCATCGTTTCGCAAGTTTCCCAGCTACCTAAGACGGGCTGCCATCCAAGACGCATTAGGGATTGTTAGCAGCTTTGTGACTCGCTGGCAGGATTGGAAACGAGGCAACAGAAAGCACCGACACGACAAGTCCCCTAAGCTTACTGCCTTCTGTAACAGCTACCCAGCTTTGTACAAAGGTCAACAAATTCGCTATAACGCTAATTTTAACGCTGTAGACCTCAAGGTTTGGAACGGTAAGGATTGGGTATGGCTATTGGCTATTCCTGTTCGTTCGTCGGGAAAAAGCCGCCATCTCGGTCTTGACAACAAACTGATGTCCCCTTCCTTAATTGCTAACGGCCGCAGCGTTCATCTGTCGATGCCCGTCGAGATCGCAATTAAGGAACTGCCGGAATCTGATTGGGTTTGTGCGGTAGACCTAGGAATTAACACCACAGCGACCTGCTCTATCGTTAGTCGGGACGGTACTGTAAAAGCGAGGAAATTTATTTCCCCCGCCAGAGACATAGACCGCCGTGACCAACGCAAGCAGCGTATTGCCACTAAGTCCAAGCAAACCCGTAAGATAACCAAAAGGAATTTGCCTCAAGGGTTCTGCAAGGGATTGTATCGCAAGTCCAAACAGATCAACGAACACATTGCTCAAGTCGTATCCAAAGCTGTAATAGACTTTGGAATCGCTCATCAAGTGAGGGTGATTGTGTTTGAGGACTTGTCAAACTGGAAGGCAAAAGGGGGTAAGCACGGCTCTCTCCAAAAACAACGATTCCACCAATGGTGTAAAGACCGGATTGTGGAACTGGCCATCCAGAAATTTAGCGAGTTAGGCGGGAACGTCGTCAAGGTTAACGCTAAATACACCAGTGCTTATGGGTTTGATGGGTCTGGCTTAATTTCCCGCAGCAACAAAAAGTATTCCCTCGCCAGATTCAAGAACGGCAAGCGCTATAACGCCGACTTATCTGCGTCTTACAACATCGGCGCTAGATATTGGTATGCCGTGCTCACTAACGCGAAATTTACTAGGGTCTGGGAAGGCAGAAGTTCCTCCCACACGCTGAGAACGCCAGTGACACTCAGTAGTTTATGGAAGCTATCTGAGTCCAACCTAGCATAAGAATCCCCAGCTAGAATTTTTAATTTAGCTGGGGTGCGTTCAAAGGTGATCAATCCACAAGATCCTCAGGATTGATTCCCATTTGTTTCAGTCGAGCTTTCAAAGCTTCAAGCTCTTGTTGAGCTTGAGTAGCCCGTTGCTCAGCCTGTTGAGTTCTCTCATTTTCGGAGGGATACCGTCTAGCATTTTGGTCGTACCAATACAACCACTCCCTAGTCCAATCAAGATAGCTTCCTTCTGCTGTACCTATGCCCAAACCAATTTCTGGTATCCAGACCGGATTACCTGGTTGACGCACATACACTCCATCTACCAAGCGATGCACTTCAAAGCTATCCCCTTTTCGAGGTTGAAAGTTATCGCTATCATAAATAACGTAATATAATAACCCTAAGTCAGCATAGTCTAATTTTTTCTGGTCATACTCGCCGTTATAGGTTTGAGAGACAATCTCGATCGCGAGAATTGGCACAACACCATTTTCTTCCCACAACACATAACTTAAACGTCCCTGACGACCCTTAGGGCGAGTTTTCCATCTCTGTACTCCTAAACTGAGGAATCCATCAGGCACTATGGCTGACTGTTTGGGATTGTAATAGTATCCCATATCGATACCAAAAAACCAATCCCTGCGCTCTGACCAGATAATCGCTAAAATCGATTTCAATAAGTGAGGGATGGTATCTTGCAGTTCATTATCCACAGGGGTTTCATCAGAAGAGGGTAATTCTTCTGAAGTCGGAAGGTATTGTAACGGGTCATAGTTTAGCATCATTCCATTGCCTAGACCTAACTGGTGACATGTTAGCAATTTCATGCAGTTTCACTAACTACCATTATCTTGCCGATAAATCAGATTAGGTTGATGAGCAGTTTCTATAGTATTTTAGGGACAAGTCTATTTTGCTTTGTTGTCAGCTTTGTTATGAAACAGCTCCTCAACCAACTACAAAATCAACGCAAATACATTAAATCCCTAATTATCCCTCTTTTAGGTATCTTGTTAGCAAGCGGAATAATTGCAGCACCAGCCAATGCCATCAATGTCTATCAAATGCCTAACATTAGCGCTGGAGAACCGACTTGGGTAATTGACAAGTCAGAAGTTCTCTCTCGCTTTACAGAAGGCAAGTTGAATCAATCCTTAGAGGATTTAGCGAAAGCAACGGGCAATCAAGTTAGACTGGTCACTGTCCACGGCCTAGATTATGGTGAAACAGCAGCAACTTTTGCCCAAGGCTTGTTTGAAAAATGGTATGGTAATCCAGAAGACCAAGCTAATCAAACCTTGATAGTGCTGGATACTGTCACCAATAACAGTGCTATCGTTACTGGCAATTCCGTTAAGGAAATTATGTCTGATGACATTGCTGAAAGTGTGGCTTCTGAAACCCTACAGGTGCCGCTGCGGGATGGCAACAAGTATAATCAGGCTTTCTTAGATGTAAGCGATCGCATAGTAGCTGTCTTATCTGGCGAACCAGATCCCGGTGCTCCTGTATTGGAAGAAGACATTAACATTGCTGGCAACTTTAAGAGTGCAGAAGAAACTCAAGAGAGCAATGCTACCCTTTGGGTTGTAGTGATCTTGGTTGTTGCTACAGTTATCCCGATGGTTACCTACTTTTTCTACCAAGGTTTTTCGTAAGTATTTTGCTGTCAGTTGTCAGCCTTCAGCTGTCAGCGAGTTTTGTTAAAAACTCATAATAAATTGGTAATGGGCAATGATTTAGATGTTTGCCTATTACCATTAACTCTTTTGTTGATTACTTCGCAGTAGTTGAATTCTGTGATTAAGCATTTTCCCTGGAAGGGGATAAGGGAAACGCTAACCATATCCAGACATAAAACAGCGTTATAATCGGGCCAATTGGGCTAATGATAATCGAAAGAGCCACCGTTGCAATCCGTACAGCCATAACTGAAATCCTAAACCGTTGAGCAATGGCTCCACAAACCCCAGCAATTATCTTATGGCGTCTGCTCCTCGTAAACCGGTTTCTTGTGCTCCCTGAAATCTCATCTTCTGACTTTTTCAAACCCTGTACTAAGGTAATCACCAATCCTACAGTACCCACAAATGCGGAGGGAATTGTAAAGATTGCAAACCAATGAGTAAAAGTCATGAACGAAAGAATATTCCCAAGCCAAGGCTTTTGGGCACAAGTAAATGAAATTATTCCCATGCTGACGGATTCACAGCCAAATAACTCTCCCAATTGGAGTCCCCCAAACGTCAGCAACAATGGTAAAATACCAAAGATAATACAAATTCCAATCAGACTCCAGTGTTGCCAAAGTTTAACAGAACGACGGACAGGAATGGCAGCTAGTGCTGGTCCAATAAGCGCTAACAACCAAATAAGTAGTAAAAGAAAGTAAATCATGCGTTGGGCCAATGGCATGATAACACCATAACACCACTGCCTTAGAGCCATTGGTAGTTAGCAGCCTTGGTGAATAACTACTCCTATGCTAGCCCAATCGCTTGCTTATCGGTTGAGATGTAAGGCTCCTGTGGGTTTAATAGTGTCAAAGAGATGATATATATCTCATCACTTCTGGAGTCGCCTCAAACCATTCCCCAGAAATCCTAAGATGTTGGAATTTCCTGTGAAACTCGGTTTCCATCTTAGCACTTCGTGGGATAATTTTTATTAGTTCTAAAGTCGTTACACTCTTAGTTTCAAGCCCTCTAATCTTACGATTGGGGTTAGTAGTTTAACCCAATGATCATATAACGCAATGCACAGGTCGTAACCATACAAGGCGACCCTCTCTAAGGCGCGCGTCTCTAGGGGGCGATTACCCAAAATTTTTGGTAATTAAGTATTATCCGTGGAAGAGGACAAGGGAAATGCTAACCATATCCAGAAATAGAGTAGCAGGAAAATAATGGGCATAGCAATCGAAAGGGCGACCGTTACAATCCTTACAGCGATGACTGAAATCCTAAACCGTTGAGCAATGGCTGCACACACCCCTGCAATTACCTTATGGCGTCTGCTCCTCGTAAACCGGTTTCTTGTGCTCCCTGAAATCTCATCTTCTGACTTTTTTAAACGCCGCTGTACTAAGGTAATCACCAATCCTACAGTACCCACCAATGCGGAGGGAATTGTAAAGATTGCAAGCCCATGAGCAAAAGCCATGAACGTAAGAATATTCCCAAGCCAAGGCTGTTGCGGACAAGTAAATGTAATTATTCCGGCTCCACCAGGTTCACAGCCAAATAACAGTCCCAATGGGAATCCGGCAAAAGTGAGCGCAAGTGGTAGAATACCGTAGAGAATACACCCTGCGATCAGATCCGTGTGTTGCGAAAATGTAACAGAACGACGGACAGGAATTGCAGCTATTGCTGGTCCAATGAACAATAACAACAGGAGTAAAGGAAGGTAAATCATGCCAGAGTTAATGGCATGCTAAAACCACAGACTTAGAGCCCTTGGTGTTAGCACCCTTGGTGAATAACTACTCCGATGCTAGCCCAATCTCTCCGAGATCGGGAGATATCTGAGGCTCCTGTGGGGTTAGTGTCAAAGAGATGATATATATCTCATCACTTCTGGAGTCGCATCAAACCATTCCCCAGAAATCCTAAGATGTTGGAATTTCCTGTGAAAATCGGTTTCCATCTTAGCACTTCCTGGGATAATTTTTATTAGTTCTAAAGTCGTTACACTCTTAGTTTCAAGCCCTCTAATCTTACCATTAGGGTTAGTAGTGTAACCGATCCGAATCGCATTGCGTCCCTTGTCTAAGATAAAGTAAAGCCTAGCTGGATTTTCTTCCTCAGGGCTGGATAGGCAGCTTTGTACTAAAGTCCCTGTGGCTTTGTGCAACCGAATAAAGGTTTGAGCGTCACTAGCGTATTCTGGAAGCTTAGAACGCTCTACCGCCATGGTCATATAACGTAATGCAGCTGCGTGTCTTCCCTCGGAGGCTTCATCCACAGCCAGGGCTAGCAGGTCATAGGGTGAGCATTGACGAAAATTACTCATTATTGTGTTTTATTTCGGCTTAGCAATACCTTACTTTTCTGCTAGTAATTGGCTATAATAGCATACATTATTACCTTATATCAAGACCTTATGTCAAGTCAGATCGGGAAAATCCTATCTGTGCTTTGTGCAAAAGGCGCGTTTATTCAAACTACTCCTCAACTGCTAATCAATCCGGAATCTCAAACTTAATCTCGCGCTTGGTAAAGGGCAAATCTTGATTAATAGCCTCAATTTCCTCACGTTCCATGAGGTTAACCTCATCGATATAGTTTTGAAAAATCCGGTCAAAGCGTTTATCGTAGAATCGGTGAACACTATGGTTAGCAGTTGCTGGGAAACCACGACGCTTCTTGTGACGCCCACCAGCACCAGGGTCAAACATGGTGATGCCCTGGCCGATTGCCCACTCAATCGGTGCATAGTAACAGGCTTCAAAATGTAGGCAGTCAAATTCTTGAAAACAGCCCCAATAACGACCATACAAATGATTGCCCTTATTGATACAAAAGGACATTCCCACTGGTTTTTGGTCATCCTCCTCCCGATAAGCAGCAATTAGTACCACTCGCTGACGGTAGTTAGGATACAACTGCTTAAAAAACTGGCGCGTGAGATATTTGCTACCCCACATAAATTTATCGCAGGTGCTGCTGTAGAAGCTGTAGATTAAGGGAAACAAGGATTTTTCAATGTCATCCCCGGTGAATATTTTCAGGGTCAGACCTGCTTTAGCTACAGCCTTGCGTTCTCGTTTAATATTGCGGCGTTGATTAGCATTAAAGACCTTTAGGTAATCCTCAAAATTGCTAAAACCTTGGTTTTGCCAAATATAGCTGTGATGTAGCCAGCCCTTAAAACCATTGCGTTCAATTACTGGTCGCCAATCCGGGTCAACGAAGAGGAAGTGACAACCAGACAGATGATTGCGATCGCAAAAATGATCGATAGCACTGACCATTATCTGTGTCAGCTCATCTTCATCTTCTCCCGGTGCCATCAAAAACCGATAGCCTACCGCTGGGGTAAATGGTGTCATCCCCAACAACTTCGGATAGTACGAAATCCCCAAGCGATAGGATAAATCAGCCCACTGTTGGTCAAAGACAAACTCTCCGTAACTGTGACCTTTGACATACATAGGTGCAGCAGCGATCAGCTGTCTATCTCGCCATACCGTTAAGTGATTCGGCAACCAACCGGTTTTAGCAGTAGCACTGCCAGATGTTTCAATAGTATTCAACCACTCCCACTCCAGAAAAGGGGTTTTTAGGGGTTGGGCAAGGTCATCCCAAGCGGATTGGGGAATATCTGCCATGCGGTTGACCCAGATAACGGAATAGTCAAGCTTGGGTTGTTGAACCATTGGGGTAATCTAGGGTTAGGGGAACTTGAAAGTAGTAAAGTCAGCAAGTCTGAAACAATTCCTGGGATCAATTACTGAGAAACTGGAATGTTTGTTACCTTAAGCCTTAAGGTTTTAACCGTTTACTTAAAGTAATTAACTTCAAGTTTTCTTTTATTAGTCGAGGTGGTTATAAGACGAGATATGACCAGATATCCCGTATCTTAGTTTAAGTTAAAATAACTTCACACCATAACCACACAAAGTAGCTGCACCAAACAAGACCCCATCAGCCAGAGCCACTTGGTTTTCCAGATGGGCTAGAAAGGTTAGCAAATCTTTTCTATAACACATCTAGTCACAGACTTCAAACCCTGAAGGTCTTGATAGTCAGGGAAAACCTTGGTAGATCTACTCGAATCCTCCAAGCTATGCATCTATGCCTTTGTCCTTCCATCTGACGTTAAATGGACACAACCCTAGTTGAGAATGGTAGAGAAAAATTACTCAAATTAACTGGATTTATTTCGCTAAGTTTCCATAAACTAAATAGAGGGAATAAAGATATCAATCTGAGTACCAAGGTTGTAGTGAGTAATTGTAAACAAACCCCATTATCTTGCGGTTGGGTTGTTCTGAGCCATCAATACCAGACGAATTATGGTTAAGCTAGGTCTATCCTCCTTTCGTCGGATTCTACTTTCGCGCCTTCTGCTGCTAAGTGTGCCAGTCTTACTAGCAGGAGTGTATGTGACTTACACAAAGGCACGCTCATTGCTGTTGGAGAGTGCTCGCCAAAATCTGACGGAAAGTGCTGTACTCCACGCACAGAGCATTCAAGAGTCAATTGATGCCCTGAAAGCAAACTTGGTGAGTGCCAGTGAAGCTGTAGCCCTAAAGTCGGAATCCCCAACCGCCTATCAAAAATTTGTAGAACAATTGGCTCAACTGTTACCACATCAGATCGATTGTGTACAGTTGATGGAGCTACAGAGCAAAGCAATGGCCGCAAGTACCTGTGCTAACCAATTGCTAACTAACCGACCGACTTTTGTATCCTCGGTGCAGCAAAGTCAATCATTAGCTAACCGTTCTCAGGTTGAGGTAACCATACTGCTCCCTAAACACCCCTCAAGAAACCCCTCAACAACTTTAACTAGCCAACTCTATCCCCCCAAGTCCACCAGTAAACTCAAACTAGTCCTGAGTGCGCCAGTCTATAACCGATCAGGTCAACTCCAGTTTGCCCTGATCATCCAGTCAGCTCTGCTACAGACACCAGCCTCACAACGGCAGATATTGTCGAGCTATCCGGTAGTGATTAACCAAGAAGGGAAAGTTTTGACTCATCACTATCAAGAGCCAGTGGCACAGAAGATCACAGACAAGATCAATCGGGAAGAAGAACAAGAGGGACTCAAAAGGGTTTTCGGAAAAGCGATCGCACAGGAACAAGATGTTGCTAAACCGTCGTACTGGATTAAAAACAACGTGGAATTAACCGCTGGGTATACCTCAATTCCAAGTCCGATTACTGCTGAGCATGGTCAAAAGTGGGTGATCTTAGCGGTTACCCCCGTTGATATTGCTTTGGCTGGTCTCAAAGAGATTCAGCACGTTCTGGTAATCTTCACCTGTGGCTTGATTGGGGCAACCCTGTTGGCAACGATGTATGTTGCTCGAGAATTAGCTCGTCCTCTCGAACAACTCAGAGACTACGCTCTAAATCAATCTCAGTTCCTACCCTACGACCGTATACCCCAAAACTTCAAAATTAGGGAAGTTAACCAATTGTCGGAAGCTTTCGGTGGGATGATTGAACGCATGAAACATTGGGCAGAAGAACTCGAAGCTACTTGGAAAGAAGCCCAAACTGCTAATAAGTTCAAGAATGAATTCCTCGCTAATACCTCCCATGAACTGAGAACTCCCCTGAACGCCATCATTGGTTGTTTGCGACTAATACGGGATGGTTTCTGTGACAACCGGGAAGAAGAAATCGATTTTTTACAAAGGGCTGATCATGCTGCCATGCATCTGCTGGAAATCATTAATGACGTTCTAGATATGGCGAAGATTGAAGCTGGTAAATTATCGGTGAAAATTGAGCCAATTTACCTGTGCGACTTGCTTGATGAAGTCATAGATTTACAGACTGTTCCCATTCAGCAGAAAGGTCTGGAGTTTCATACCAGCGATTTGCATCAGGGGATTATCGTGCCTGCTGATCCAGCTAAACTTAAGCAGGTTCTGATTAATGTTGTTGGTAACGCCACCAAATTTACAGACAATGGCAGCATTACCATTAAGACCCGAATTGAACCGCTACCCCTGTCTGAGAACAACAGAAGTTTTGTCAAGGCTTCTGATCTAACGTCTCATTCACAGGTTGTGATTATTGTTAAGGATACAGGTATTGGTATTGATCCCAGTCAACAGAAAAAACTATTTCGTCCCTTTGTGATGGTTGATGGCTCGACCACCCGCCAATGCGGTGGAACAGGGCTTGGTCTAGCTATTTGCCGGAATTTAATGGAAATGATGGGAGGTACTATTACCCTATCCAGTCCTGGAGAGGGTAAGGGCAGCACTGTTAAAATTACCTTGCCGATCATAGATGGAAAACGGGAATAGGGATGCAGCCCTTTTCTCGTACTGCCATTTCTGTTAAATGGACACACTAGTCATCTGTTGCGCCAGTGAGCTGATAACCTTCAATTGTTCCTCACCAAAAGCGTCTGGTTCTGGACTAGCAATGGTAATTAGACCCTTGATTTTACGGTCATCAATCACTGGCACGCTCAGAAATGATCGCACTCCTGCCAAATCCAAACCCCCAGATACTATCCCCACTACCTGCCCATCATTTCCAATCACTGGTAAAGAAACCACGGCAACCCAAAGGTTACTCTTTGCCCGAAAAACTGTTGATATATAGGTGCGTCCCTTGATAGCTTGTTGAAAATAGCGGCGATCGGAATAGTCTTGACCAATTAAATCTAATTCCGGGGCTTCTGGGTAGCGATAAATCATCACCCCCTCACGATTGATTAGACTCCAGCCCGCCAATCCAGCCATGGCGTTTTGCATCAGAGTGCTCTCTCGTAGTGCTTGCCCTAAGGCAGCAACATTTAGCGATCGCGTTTCCGAACAAAATGCTAGAAAACTAAGGGTAACAAACAGTTGCTTAAGGTCATTTTGGGCTAAATAAGCGACGGTTTCTGGGGCATCAGTTCCCTGTGATGCCACTAACTCCATCTGAATTTGGTCAGGTTGAAGGTCTAGGTCAGTTAAGCTAGCCAAGGTAATCAGCGCCAAAGCTCGCAATTGCTCAGCCGCAGTAGTAGTTGACTGTTTACCTAGCACGATCAGCAACCGAGTCTTTTGCTCTTCTAGGAGTAGCATACCATAAATTGGTGGGTCAATGGTTGCCTTGATTTGGTCAAAGGTTGTTTGCCAAACCGGTTGCTTGCCTGTCATAATTTTTGAACAAAAAGGAGTGTAAAGGGGATATAGCTGTTACAAGCCTCAGAGCTAGACCATATTTCTCAAACAAACTTATAAATATAAGATTAACGGCTGAGAATAGTTGATCAGTTTCTAAATTTTGGTATTTTGCGCGCGTCTTTCTGGAGTGGTCGATAGCAAACGTTTGTTCCGACACGCTGATTTCCCTAGATTTTCTGGAAGCGTCGAGAGATTTTCTACTGTTTGGGAAATGAATTGTGATCGATAATCTTTGATTGAGATGAGGTGCTCTCAATCACAATCCCCTTAGTGGGGGAGATACTGTAAGGGTAGGGACGGTGATCTGCCTTAGCCCCACGAATTTTAGTAATTTGCAGCCAATTTTTGTAGCCAATGTCTTCTCCGCGATTCATTTCATCCCAGTCAGAGGAATAAAGGTCTACTACGAGATCATAAAGGTTCAGTAAATTGTAGTGATCGCTTTTTTCGATTCCGTCCTGAGCAAAAATATCTAACACTGCCACATCAGGCTGACGGAGTTGAAGATTTTTACGGTATACCAGCTTAATAAACTCTCTAGGGGTACAGCTGATTAGTAGAGGCGTGAGGGAGTCAAAGATTACTCGACAGGGTTTAGGCATTTGCTCAAGCTGTTGCGCAATCCTGAGCAACAGCATCTCCGGGTCATTCAGATTCAGGTGTACAGAGGTGGCTGGCAATGTTTCTACCATGGGACTAAAGGTATCGAGGATCACCAACTGCCCTGCTTCCAGGTAGGGGTCAGGGAGTAATCCCCAAGTTGGGAGAGTTTGATAAACTTGCTGCCTAGGAATATCCGCACTAATATATAAGACTGATTCTTGGCGATGCAAGCCACAGAGCAAAAACTGATAGGCTAGGGTACTCTTACCCAGTCCGGGAGCGCCCTCCACCAAGCAAGCGGTGTTATAGGGGATTTGGCTTGGGAGCAATTTTTCGAGTGACCCAAACACTAAATGGGGAGCATCCTCAATAAATTTTAATGATTCGGTGGTTGAGGGGGGAGATATTTGGCTGGCACTGTACAATATCTCAATACCGTTTTCTGTGATTGCCATGCGGTGAGAACCACAGACATGGTCAGATGCTCGCATTTTAAATACTTCTAGATAGCGATCGCGTCTACGACCAACCAGTTCTTTTGATAGCACAATCATGCCATCGACAATGGTTTCTTCTACACCAAAGCTGGATAGGTGTCCAGTTTCATGAGCAGGGATACCTGAGATAAAGATACCGACTCCACCAATTTGTTGCATCAGGGTTGCTAATTGGAAGGTCTTTTCTCGCTGGATGGCTCGGTTATTGACTTTGTAGAACAAGACTGATAGTGAATCCACCACAAAACGTTGAGGCTGGAAGGAGGCGATTTCCTGAGCAATTTGATCTAGGTGTTCTTCAACCCGGATGTTAGTTTGGGTAACAAAGACAATGCGCAGCATTTCCTGTTGAATCAGACGTTCTAAGTCCCAACCAAAACCGGCTGCCATCTGGGACAAATGAGAGGGGGTTTCCTCAAAAGAAAAGAGCAAGCCTTTTTCCCCTCGGTCAACTCCAGCCATGAGAAACTGTAGGGCAAAGGTAGTTTTACCAGTGCCAGCAACTCCCGATAGGATGATTGAACGACCGTAGGGGATACCTCCCCGCAACAGTTGATCCAAACCCGGAATTCCCATCACCATACGCCCTGCTGGAACTGACCAACTCACCGACTTTTGCCTGAGGGTTAGGGTAGGGCTGAGAATCCGCACCCCCACATTAGATATCACAAACGGAAATGGTTCCATATAGGGTGCCAGACCCCGTAATTTATGAACCTGTAACCAACGGCGTTGCTCCCCTGCCTCCTCATGGATCGAAAGGTAAATGATGCCATCAGCCAAAGCAAATTCTGGACTGTGGTTAATCTGGGAGCGTTCGGATTCATTCACTAAAAAAGTCGTGCAACGAGCACTGACGAGGCGAACCGATAGTTCGTAGCAGAAACGGCGGAAGTCACCACTTTTTTCGGTCAGGTCAGCAATGGCCTTAAAAGAGTCAATGACTATAACTTCTGCTTGATGTTGATTGACCAAACCCACTATATGATCCGCCAACCTAGGCATCGGTTGTTCAATTAAGAATGAGCCAATATCACTATAGATTACCTGCTCACCAAATACTTGAGCATCGAAGAATTGAAAGTGCTGCATATAACGCACCACCTTAAGGGTTGGCTCGGAAAGGGTACTGAGGTAAAGAGCTCTCTTATGGGGTTGGTGCTTGATAGTGTTAAACAGAATCTGCTGCACCAAAATTGTTTTGCCAGTCCCAGGAGCCCCTGCCAAGATATTCAATGAGTAGATGGGAAAGCCACCGCCCAAAACGGCATCCAGATTTGGCACTCCTGTAGGCATTAATTTGATTTTGGGCATTAGTCATTAGCCATTAGTCATTAGTCATTAGTCATTAGTCATTAGTCATTAGTGGTAAGTTAACTAATAATCAATCAAATCGTAGCTTTGTAATAGGTTGTGTTCTGACTTTCCCAGGTAATTACCATACCCTGCTGCTTAAGATTCTCTAACTCATGGAGCAAGTCTTGACGGCTGAATCCAGTGCGATTTGCTAATTCATTGATTTCCATCTCCTCCACCCCCTGCAAAATTTTCATGATATTACGACTCTGGTTAAGCAACTCCTTAAAGCCATTGTCATTCAAGTAATTATTATTAAAGACAGGCATTCCAGTCAGCACACCAGTTTGAGCTTGAATCACCTCGTTGATGTGAATTCCATCTGAGGTAATTTCAAAAAACCGGATTTCTTTGCTGTGGGGCGCTCCCCTTACCTTCATAATGTTTATGGCTCGTCCAATGCGACCGGATAGTTCTACATAGCGCAAGAGGATAACATTATCCACCACAAAGGATACGCCATACTCACTCAACTGAAACGGTCCGAATAGCTCCCCAATTTCGTTGGTTACGATGGTGGTCACACCTTGAAGTTTCAACTGGTTCACTAAGGAGTAAATATAGTCTTTGTAGCGAACCTTATTTGGGGTGGCAATCTCAATATCCTTGAGAGAATCAAGCATAATCCGGCGAGCCTTAACCCTGTCTACAACAGCTTTCACCTTAGCAGCATGGATATCCGGCTGTAGTTCTACGGGAGAATCATACATATGCACTAGCATTCCCTGCTTTTCCATGGCGTCTAAATCCCAACCTAAGGACATGGCAATGGATTTGAGCTGTTGGGGATTTTCTTGAAAGGTAACAATTACTCCAGGCTCCCCTTTGAGAATTCCAGCCACAATGAAGTGAAGTCCCATCAAGGTTTTACCAGTCCCTGCGCCTCCAGCCACCATAGTTGCCGTGCTATGCTGCAATCCCCCATCTAACATGCTATCCAGTTCAGGGATGCCAGTGGAAAGTTTTTCTTGGCTGACCTGGGTATTCATCCATAAGTTCTTCAGCATCTTAATCCGGGGATAGACTTCTATGCCAGTCTGACTGATTTCAAAGGGGTGCAACCCGGTAAAATAATTTTCCCCCCTGAGTTTGAGCACATCTACATAACGCTGGAAGTGTAACCCCAGAGGCTGATTTTGCAGACGAATAATCCCATCGGCGATGGCAAAGATGGGTTGATGTTTAATTTCTTCGTCAGTGTATTCCCCTACGAAAAAAGCTGTTACTCCCCAAGTGGTCAGACGCACTGAGAGGTCGTAGCCAAACTTACGTACTTCTACTGGATCCGTTGCCAAATCATGAATGGCTTTGAAGCTATCAATGCCGATCAGCGCAGGTCGGTACTCCTTTACGTAATTAATAATGGCAGCGATCGCTTCTGTTAGACCCTTCTCTCGGATAATCTCGCCGATGTCGAGATAAATTACCGCAGTACCTACCTTAGTGGGGTCAAAAAAATCAAACTTTTGTAGGTAGTGCAGTAATTTGACTGAAGGTTCAGATAGGGTGACTAGATAAAGGGCTTTGTGCTCTGTACTAGCATTGGTGTATAGTATTTGCTGGGTAAAGATCGTCTTACCAGATCCGGGTGGCCCAGTGATGATGTTAATGGACAATTCCGGAATACCACCAGCGAGAATCGAGTCTAGACCAGGAATACTAGTAGGCAGTTTACCTAAGGGCTTTGTCCGAGGCCTGATCATATAAGTTTTTTCCCTTCAATTTCCTTGAGTAATTGTCTGACTAGAATGTCGCCCGTCAAGATGGCTAGAATATCGATTAGGGTTGTGACTAACTCTTTGAGGGCCTCACGAATTAGTAACCGTTGTTCTGGTGGAACCTTTTCGCGAAACTCCTCAAACGAAACTCCCTCGCCACTTGATTTTATGTAGCCAATCAGGGGATATTTTTCCGCTGTCAAAGCTACAGATCTTTCCATAATCGACACTACTGTCACTCTACCTAAGGTCGGCATAATCCGGTTCCAGATGGTGGTGAGCAAATCTTCGTAAATGTCGATAACTTCTTCCTTACGGGCCTCTGTCTTCGCCTGGTCAACTTGATCCTGGACTAGCTGTTCAGCTAATGGTTGTGCCGATCGCATCTCCATTTCTCTATTAGGATCGCTCATCGCACTCTCCTCAAATTTTCGTGCCCAGTTAAGGTTAAGAAAACTATTAGTTCTAGCTGAGGGGGTTATATAATAAGCCCTGAAATGCCCACTATATGCTTTTAGGCCAATAACTCAGGCAAGATACAGACCGAAATTGACCCTGGATTCATTGTCTTGATGCAAAGCACAAGTGGGGGAAACCACGACAGTTGTTCATGGGGGTTACCCCCATGACCGCACTGCCTCCCCGTGAGGCCACTGCATCGTTTTCTGGAAGCTTAAACCCTTATAACTAGGTCCAATGAAGCGCCCAAAACAGCATGTATCTTTCTGTTATTTATGGGCTAAAACTCTTACCCAGTAAGGATTTCAGCTGGCATATCGCCCCCCCAGTAGTTCTATTCATGGGTATCTATGGATAACTACCAGTTTATCCCATCAATTTCCACAGCTTATTATATTATCAAAAGTAATGAGATTCTTTAGGGTTTTTTTAATATTTTTTTAATATTTTTTTAGTAATACCGAATTAAAAACAAACAAAAATTAAGACAAAAATATTTAACTATAATTAACATAACTTTTCTTAAAGGAAAAGTAAACAACGCCTCTAGGCATAGTAACACAATACTGAAGCAATAGAAAAATTTAGTTTTTTTTATCTCGATTAACTTAGGTGCGCTTTCCGTGATGGCGAGCAATCCCTTGACCGTAGGTCACGCGGGGCGCGTTCGCCATCACGGGTCGCACCTGCTGATCCCAAATCCTGTTCCCATACCCCCCTGATCCCCATAGCCCTAGATTCCTGGGATAAAAAGATTTGGTCGATTTTTATAAACGGGTAATGACCAAGCGGATTTGGTATGAGATTCGCTAGTATCAACCACGGGTACCTTCACTCAAAAAAAAGAAGAAACCATGAAAACCCTGACCTCCCGCATGGAGGCGGTGCAGTTGCCAGTCATTCCCATGGTTGGCGAACTGATCCGTAAATATCCTGAGACAATATCCTTAGGACAGGGGGTGGTCTATTATGATCCGCCCCCAGAGGCAATGGCAATGTTGCGTGAATTCTACAGCTTACCAGGTAATCATAAGTACAAACCCGTACATGGAATTGCGGCCTTGCGAGAGGCAATTGAGGCAAAACTGAAAACTGATAACGACATTGAGATCAATTCTGCTAACCGGATCGTTGTCACCGCAGGAAGCAACATGGCGTTCATGAACGCGATTCTAGGAATTACCACTCCCGGGGACGAGATTATTCTTCAAACGCCTTACTATTTCAATCACGAAATGGCGATTCAGATGGCAAGCTGTCATCCAGTCCTGGTGGCAACCGATGAGAATTACCAGCTACGTCCGTCAGCGATCGCACAGGCTATTACCGACAGAACCCGCGCAGTAGTTACCATATCACCTAATAATCCTACTGGGGCGGTATATTCCGAAGAGGCACTGCGTCAGGTAAATCAACTCTGTGGCGATCACGGAATTTACCACATCAGTGATGAAGCTTATGAGTATTTTACCTACAACGGGGTGAAACACTTTTCCCCAGGTGCCTTTCCCGAAAGTAGTCAACACACTATTTCTCTGTACAGCCTTTCCAAAGCCTACGGTTTTGCCAGTTGGCGGATTGGCTACATGATTATTCCAGAACACTTGTTTGAAGCAATTCAAAAAGTTCAGGATACAATCCTAATTTGTCCCCCAGTCATTTCTCAGTATGCGGCTAATGGGGCATTGAATACTCGAAAAAATTACTGTCAACCTCATATTAATGCGATCGCGTCTGTACGACAGGTGGTATTGAACTCCCTGAAACGTCTAGAGGGTTTGTGTACCATTGGTTCTGTGGATGGAGCGTTCTATGTTTTCCTAAAAGTAGATACTCAGTTGGATGCTTTTGAGTTAGTAGAGAGACTCATTCGGGAACATCGGGTAGCTGTTATACCAGGCACCGCCTTTGGTATTGAAGACGGGTGTTACCTAAGGCTTGCTTATGGTGCTTTGCAAAAAGAAACTGTAGCAGAGGGTATTGAACGATTCGTTGCAGGTCTTAAGGAAATTTTACAAAAAGTTTGACCGAAGGCGAGGAGCAACTTCCTGGTAAATATTTTCTCCGACATACTTGACAAATACCGACAAAC
>NZ_CEYLVT010000043.1:0-41087 GCF_982860115.1 Moorena sp. | reverse complement strand
GGGGGTCTCCCCCATGAGCGACTGCCGTGGTTTCCCCCATGAGCGACTGCATCAAGACTAGACTTCTGGGACACCCAGCAAGTTTTACCTTCGTAAACTAGGGTAAGCACCACTATTTACTATTTAGATATCACTGAGAATGACATGAATTATGCTGATAGCAGCCAATTGAGATACCGTCACAGTATCTTCACAAATATTTATCAGGCTTTTCGTCTAAAGGTGTTTAACTGAGTCGTCTACCCTGATAATCTAACCCTGATGATTTAGCTGAGTACACCCGATATCCCGGTAGCTCTTTACTTTAGGGATTACTATTTAACATACCTTCTTGAATGAAAGGAAATGCTTATACCTAAGAATGAATATATCAGAAAATGCCCATCCTATCAGCTAAAAAGATGGCTGAAACAAGCACCCTCGCAATTTTACTCATGGGGTAATTACCGCTGTGCCTATGAATTTTCTCCTCCAAGCTAGTCAACTGCTAATAGGAAAATCAGGAGTTCCCCATAGACAGTATATCCACCAAGACCTATCAAAGGTCTGTAATTCTGATATCCCCGTTCGCCGTTGGCGGTTACCTATTGGCCAAAACCTTAATTTTTCGTTTCAGCTGGGTAAGTCCTGACTGTTTTGAGAAGGGAAACCTGATATCTTGATAAAGATACTTGTTTTGAGCACTATACTTGTTGAGTTAATCATGTCTGACCCATTGTCTCCTGAGGTAAGCGATCGCATTTGTAAGCACATGAACGATGATCATGCTGATGCTGTGGCACTGTATGCTCAGACTTTCGGTAATTCCCCTGATACAGAAGAAGCAGAAATGGTTTCCATTGATCCTCAAGGTATGACTATCATCACAAAAGTCAAGGGGGAGTCTTCCCCTGTGCGCATTACGTTTGATCATGTACTTAAAGATTCTGAAGATGCTCACTACACCTTAATTGACATGATCAAACAAGCAAGGCAGTCAGTAAGCAACCTGAAGGGGTGACAAGCACGCCTTGAAGCGCCTTGTTGTCACCCCCTCAGGTCAATGACTTTCACTCTCTGAAAAGGTTGAAGATTCAAGCTTACCCTTTAGGCAGGGTGAGTTTGAGCATGCCGTTATGATATTCAGCTTCAACCTGATTTCTCTTAATCTTGGCTGGTATTGGAATAACCCGTTTGAATTTGCCATAGCGTAGTTCCGAGCGTACCATACCTATAGCTTTAGTCCTAGCTGCTGACTGGCGCTCGCCACTGATGCAAATAGAGTCTTCCGTGAGTTCAACATCAAGGTCTTTGGCTTCCATGCCTGGAATTTCTAGTCTCAGGTAAACGGCTTTAGGAGTTTCCTCGATCTCTGCATAGGGCATAAACGTCATCCCTGGAAATCCTCCCTCGCCACTATTCATGAAATGGGTGAGTCGGCGGTTGAGTTCCCGATGCACACTTTCTAGATCTGGCAGATTTTCCGAACGAGTAATAGCCATTATGGTTATCTCCAACTATCCAGTTTTTTTAACCTTCACTTCTAATTTCCGCCCAGTTTATTGTTGCCCAACTAGCCACACTCTAGATAGAAGAAAATTCGAGACTGGCAGGAATTGATTCACAGAAAATCTTAGGATGTTTGGAAGCCCCGTCTATGCACAAGGGGGGTGCTGACGTTAGTATCTGATTTTACTGTTTGGGCTGCCCTGAGCAGATGTTACTCTTTTGAGATCTACTTTTTTGAGATCTATCTATTTTTGAGATCTATTTTTTGAGATCTAATTATGAGTATTTATTTCTAATATTTCTATTATAACTTCATCTTATAAAAACGGCTGGACGGTTTGACAAACTTGTTTAATATTTTTAATACTAATTTAATATTTTTAATACTCAGAGCCTTTATGAAACAATCTATCATGGTCTAATGAGCTATTTATCCATCAAGACAAGCCATAAGTAACTTCGGATCAGGGCACTTCTTGGGATGGGCCGGTAATACGCCATAGGGAATACGCCATAGGGAATACGCCAAAAATCCTGTTTATCTCATTAATATGAGAACCGCTAAATTAAATACTTACAGATTTCCAAAAATGCCTAAAATTGGGGATCCTGTCACTTGTCTCTGGCAGAGCAAACTAGAGAAATGCGATTGCAACTAGAGTTGAGATTCCTGACTTCTCCAACCAGCCAGGAATTTTACCAAACTCGTTTCACCAAAGCTTTTGAAACCCTTCAGGCTCAGAATTCAGAAAATCGAGAAAATCATAACATTCATTGGAATCATCCGGGACAATCGTCCAGCCTAAACTCATTAATTTGGTATAAATTGTAACTGAAAAAAAGCAGTCAACGTATTTTTAGCGATGTATTTTTAGCGATGCAGAGGTGCGACCCGTGGCGAATTTAATTACGGGTCAAACGCACCATTACGGTCTTGGGAAGGCAGCGCGGTCTTGGGAAGGCAGCGCCTTCATGCGGGGGTTACCCCCGGAGACGAAACCTGATTACGTTGAGCCTTTATGGTTGGTATGCTATGCAGATGCATGGTTAAAACTTGAGGCGCGACCCTAGGGGAATTTAATTCTTCAAAGGTCAAGCGCGCCTCCATTGATTAGCGATGCAGCGCCTTCATGCGGGGGTTTCCCCCACTCGCGCTTTGCATGGCTGACAAGGCTCAACTGTCTTACGGTAACTATCGCCTTTGGCGACGCTTGGCCGTAGGCCACGCCAAAGGCGAACGCGAACAAACCATGAGCGACTGCCGTGGTTTCCCCCACTCGCGCTTTGCATGGCTGACAGTGAAGTTTGGAAAAACTCAGGTCAAAACCAGTACATTAGTCCTATTGATTCCGATATTTTGGTTTGCTTTGAGCAAGACAAACAGAAGTCGTTGCTTTCTCATAGCGTCGGCAAAGCCGCATCGCAATTAAGAGCTGATTCGTAACGTAAATCTTAAGAAGTCTGAAAGCCTTGGTATGATTGTCTTTTGGTTATTAAATAGTTCAGTTTTGCTATTGTAGCGCAAGCCTTATCCTACAAGGTTTAGTGCGAATTTACGAATCAGCTAGTCTTTATCGGTTATCATTATAGATACCGATAAACTTCGCCAAAAGTTAAATAACTGCTTGGCTACTTCTGTTACTGTTTAATTTCATCTAATTCAAATACATGACCTTAGGTAAGTCCGAACCCAACCAGATTGATAAAATTAATCGCAAATTACCAAAACTAAATACCATCCAACAACCTCTCGTTTCTGAAGAAGAGATGCGTCAAGCGGTACGGACTTTACTGTTAGGATTGGGAGAAGACCCAGACCGCGAAGGATTGAAAGATACTCCTAAAAGAGTGGTCAAAGCCTTAAAATTTCTGACTTCTGGCTATCATCAATCTTTAGACGAACTCCTCAACGGGGCAGTATTTCACGAAAATACCAAGGAAATGGTCTTAGTTCGGGACATTGACCTATTTAGCTCCTGCGAGCACCATATCTTACCTATTCTCGGTCACGCTCACGTCGCTTATATTCCCGACGGTAAGGTAATCGGACTGTCAAAAATTGCTCGTATTTGTGAAATGTACGGACGACGTTTGCAGGTACAGGAAAGATTAACTGCCCAAATTGCCGATGCCCTTCAAGGATTATTAAAACCAAAAGGGGTAGCGGTAGTAGTGGAAGCAAGCCATATGTGTATGGTAATGCGAGGAGTCCAAAAACCTGGTTCTTGGACTGCCACTAGTGCGGTTAGAGGTGTATTTGCAAATGATCCAAAAACCCGTCAGGAGTTTATGAGTTTAATTCACCACAACCCTTCAATGCATTAATTTATTCGCGTGTCAGCGTGAGAGATGGGTATAAAGCTCATCTCTTTTTTTGATACAATGATTATCGTCATCAAAAAAAACTGCTTATGATTATTGCTGTCGCCAGTCCGACCGGTGGCGGTAAAACCCACTGGATTCGTCAACAAATAGCCCAAACCAATAAACCTGTAGGTTATTTCAGTCCTCAAACCGATTCCGTACCCATTGATGCAATATATCTCCAAAGTGAATACCCTCAACTAAAACTTTATCAGACAGGGGAAGAAGCGGAATTAGACAAAACCATTACTTATCTAGAGATTCCCTGGTATTTGGATTTAGCCGGAATTGAACCTTTACTGCAAACTTTTAACCCCCATCGAGTAGCTATAATCCCCGGCGATACAGATAGTACAGAGTTAAATACTTGGGCGGATGAAGTTATTCCAAGAAATAACTTCACTAAGCCAACCACAGCTTTGCAGATTCATCGGGGGGTTTTGACGGGGGAAATTTTAGATTTTGATAGTTTAGCTACTTTTTGGCTGGAACTTACTCAAGGTGCTTACGGTGAGGTAGCTCGGGTAAAAGGACTTTTCGACCTAGTGGATGGACAAATTTATTATGGTGACTTCATACTAGGGGAATCGGAATTAGCATTTAAACCTTTAAAATTACCCCGTTGGTTAAATGGGAAACCAGATCGTTTTAGTGGTTTTGAAATAGTAGGTAGTAATTTAGATCAAGCTGAAATTGCTCAAACTGTCCGAGATTGCTGTCTTCCCGAATCGGCAATTAATTATTACCAACAACAAGTAAAAGAGTCTTTAGAAAGTGAACCAGAAGAAAGTGAACCAGAGGTAGAAGTGGTATGAAAATAGCAGTGATATCTTGTATCCATGGTAATTATGCAGCTTTAGATGCAGTTTTACTGGATATTGACGAACAAAAAGCAGAAAAGATTTATTGTCTGGGGGATTTAGTGGGTTATGGTCCCTATCCTAATGCAGTGGTGGAACAAATTCGTTCTTTAGATATTCCCACTGTACAGGGTTGTTGGGATGAAGATATTGTAGAAGGACTAAATGCTTGTGAATGTAGTTATCCTTCCCTGTTGGCGGAAAAAAGAGGTAAAATCGCCCACGAATGGACAAATAAGCACGTCAATCCCGAAGTTAGGGAATATTTAGCCCAACTACCCCATACCTACAAAGAAGATAATCTCTGTTTCGTACATGGTAGTCCTAATAGCAACCACGAATATTTGTTACCCGAAATGGATGCTTTCACTGCTTTAGAAAGAGTTCTCTCCAGCGATGCAGATATATTATTTTGCGGACATACCCACTTTCCCTATGTCCGCACCCTAGATTCTGGACAATTACAGGTTAAAGTTCGTCAACCCAGTAGAAACGAACAACCAACCATAAGTTTTAATACTCCCCTCAAGCAAATTATCAATGTCGGTTCGGTAGGCGAACCCCGTCATGGTCGTCCCAATGCTACCTATGTTATCTATGACACGGAAACACAAGCAGTAAACATGCGGGAAGTGGAGTATGACTATCAAACAACCTGCGCTGCCATCTTAGATGCTGGTTTACCACCGATTTTCGCTTGGCGTTTGGCTAGAGGTTTGGAATTTGCCGAAAAAGCCGACGATCCGACTCATGTGTGTGAGAGGTAAATTAAATTACTTAAATATTTAAATTGAAAATCAATGTGGGCAATTTTAAGCGGAATTGAAGGAAATATCGCAGCTTACGAAGCAGTGTTGGCAGATATCAAACGCCAGCGCTTTAAGGTGGAAGCATTGTATGTTCTGGGCGATATCGTAGCAGCTAACCAAGATAGCGAACAAGTAATTAAACGAATTCAGAATCCAATACCAGGAGAATTAGAACCCCAAGTATGCGTCGGCTGGTGGGAAGAACAATGCTTTACTTTACACGGTTTGGGTTCGACACCAGAACCGACAGAATTAATCGAGCGCTTTGGTAAAGAAACCGCTAAACTTCTTTGGGATTCGGTATCTCGCGAAACGGTACAGTGGTTACGCAACTGTCATTTTGGCTTCTTTGAATTAGATTGTTTGTTAATTCACGGTAGCACTGTTAGCGTCAGCGATGAGTTAACCCCCGAAACCCCACCCTGGCAAATGCTAGACCGCTTGCAAAGAGTCCAGGCAAATCATCTCTTTTGTGGTCGTTCGGGTCAAGTATTTGAATATCAACTACAAGGAGGTTCGGTAAATAGTTCGGTGATGACTTTAGATCGCCAGGAACCCGTGCAAACTATTACTACACCCAAAAGAAGAGTTGTTGGTGTAGGAAATGTAGGCAAAGAACCAGGAAAGGCTACTTATACGCTTTATAGTCCAAATAGCGATTTTCTAGAGTTTAAAACAGTTTTTTATGGCAAGAAAAAGGGATCTAGTAGTTAGTCTCAGGTTACTAAAGGTATGGCTAAGTGCATGCAACAGGTAGTCGGAGACAACTGTCTGGAAAAGGCGTTGCTGATTTTGGGTATGCTTTCGCCACCCTAGCCCCCCAAGCGACGGATTTAGGGGGCTGTAATAAAATCAGATAATCGCGCATTTATTCCTTAATTCAGCAACGCCAGTTTTTTTTCGAGTGGGTTCCTATGGTTTTGAGTGGCATCTAAATCTTAGAACGCTGGCTCCCACTCAGCTTTTTTTAATCCCTCAAACATCCATCTGACAAACAGTTTGACAAAACAGTGACCGCCTTTTGTCAGTCAGTCAGCTCATACCCACTAAGAATTTCAAAATAAGATGCGTTTACCCTGATACCACAACCAGGTTTTGAGCAATTTACTTCGCGTTTATCTACACCTAATCTTCTAACTCTGCCCGAATATCTTCTCGGTGAGCATAAGACTTATACTTATTAGCAATTCTGCGTAACATAGCCGCTGTTCTAGGATAAGTATCTCCTAGTAATCTTGCAGAAGAAGAATAGGTTTCTACTAATTGTCTTTCCTGAATTCCACCTTCACCTATTGCTCTTGTGACAACTCCACGCTTGTTAAAAAGACCAGTTGCTATAGCATCTTCCATCTCTTTACTTGCAACTTCTTCAATAATTTCTCGCACTGCGATATCCGGCCATATACCATCTGATGATTTCGGTGCGTATGCTAACACCTGACCAATCTTTCTATCTGCACTTTTACCCCTACCGCTTTCCTGACTAGCTGTCCTTGCCTGTGATACCCAATTTCTTAATTGCTCCAAATCAACAGTCCCATCTTCTTTAAGACCAGGTACTTGATGCCATGATTCAAGTAGCTTATCCCCTAACTTTGCACAGTTTAAATCTGATTTATACACACACTTCAGAATTTTTGCAAAAAATAGAGGGTCTTTGGAAAGTTGTTGGTAAAGAAGTTTAGGCTGTCTTATGGAATGAACTAGTAGCGGTAAGTGTATCAACTCCAAAAAAGCAAGTTTGTTATCTTCGATGTCGTCTGCTTTATCTAAAACATCAAAAATCTTTTCGATGTAGTAGTTACTAAGATTTGGATCAGGTAATGGTTTTTCTGTGTAAGGGTCAACTGAGGCTGCTTTTTCAAGGATATCTACTAATAGAATTGATGGTAGTAATTGAGTTATCTCATCATCGTATAAACTCACTAGTAGATTTAGTGCTGCATAGGGACGATTGGATTCTAACAACTTAACACATATTTTTTCACAGTCATCTTTTTTAAACCGGTCTATGTTAATGGTCTGCCAGTATAATTTTTCTAATTCCTCACCAAAACTAATTAACGAATCCCAAGTGCGTTTTTCAAAAGGCAACCCATAGAACAAATTAATCACTTGCTGTTCATACCAATGGTTATTTTTGGCAAAATCAAGAATATTTTCTGCCCAATTCCATCCATATTTTTCGAGACGGCGACCTATAAATCCTATTGCAAAAGCATTAAGTGCTTTTTTCTCATTTCCAAGAGTTTCGTAAAGTAAACTTATTTCAGATTCTTCCGTAATCTTTTCTATGTTGGCGATTGCAGCACCTAGCAAACCAGAATCTTTAACAAATGCTGCCATTTCTAAAATACTAGTTATATTAGATTGAAAGTAAATTTTTCTCGCTGCTGCTGTTTGTGCTTGCTTAATTTTTTTAGAGTTTGTTTCCCAATCTCTATGAATATCCTCTTTATGAATACAATAAAGGAAGTTATACTTGTTGGAGGAAAACAACCAGGTATAACAATATATTATCTCCTCGGGTTCAAATTTTTGGTATAACAAGTAAAGTTTATCAATTACATCGGCTGGCAATGCCCACTCAGCATTATATCTTTTTTTGTGTTTGTGAATTATTGCTCTGAGGGTATCACAGATTATGGCTAAGTCTTTTGCTTGGATATTTATGGTATCTACTTCAAGTAAAAAATTGATAGTTTTATCTTGTAATTGATCTGGAATAGACTCTATCTTGTTAAGAAGATCACATATTTTTTTACTATCATTTACCATATTATCAAGGAGTCGCTGCATAACAGCATCTATATTCTCCCAGTATTCAGACGTAGTAACTTGTGGGGTAACATCCTCATTCCAATCTCGCCAACGAGGTTTATAAATTGGATGTGAAATATCGCCGGTAATTTTTGGAAGCAAGTTACACAAAAGCTGCCAAGCAATATCCGGTTCACGGGCAATAAGTGTATCAATAACTCGCAAGCGTTGTGCCAAGTTAGCTGGTGTTTGGGGATTCCAGCATAGAAAAATTTCACGCAAGCGATCAAATGGACGGTTGGCATTTTTTCCACCTGGATCGAGCCTGGAAAGTTTACCAATAATCAGCGTAACTTGTGACAGATATTGCGGTTCCCAAACAAGCACTTCCAAAGCCCAAAGCAAGCCCGTGTGAGGACTACAACCAAAAAATTCTTCTTGTAAAAATAATTGCAGTAAGATGGGATTATCTTCTGCAAGTCCATTGTCAACAGTGTCCAAGAATGCTTCTGGTGCTGCTTCCGCCAAAGTGGGTAACAAATATGCCAGTGATGCCCAAATATGCCAGTCAACGTTGGCATTTAACAACTGATGTATAATTCCAGAGACTCTGTCCTGGGCAGGCATTATATCTTGAGTTTCCAACTCTAGCCCCCGTGTTGCCAAAATAGCTAAAGTTTCTGCCAGTCCCGTTCTTAGAAAGCCTGAGTTTGGCAACCCCTTACCATATATGCTGGCTGCAAATCTTTGGTTTAAGGGTAACTCATATCGTCCATCAATGGTTCCTAAAACCGAGAGTGTAATACTTGTAAATGCTTCTAGATCGTCAGGGACAATAAAGCGTGATAAAAGATACCATGAATCTTCGCGGGAAATTAACTGCCAAACACTTCCCACTTTTCGAACAGGGGGGTCAGAACTATTGACCCAACGTAAGATATCTCCTTCAACTTCTTTATAGGGTTTGCGAGCTAGTTTAGCTATAACTTCTTTGTCACCTTCTTTTGACTCATCCCATGCTCCAGCAAGTAAAACTGTAATGAGTGATCGGGCATTTTCTGGTTTTGCCCAATCGGGAGTATGTTTTTCTGGTGCAACTGCAATTAGTCGCCGTAAAACGTTGAGATTTCGCTTGGAATTTTTAATTAAGTTATCGGCTCGTTTTTCTGATAGCCCCATATCTACCAAAGCCTGCCTAAAGTCTGTTTTATTGGGGCGTGAAAGCACTAATCCGTCTTTAACGCGACTAATATCTCTACCAATGGCAATAAGAATATGATGCTCTTTTGGTAATTTTGGTTGTTCAAATGCTGGAATTAAAATTAGTGATTCTTGGGTGCTAGCAAAATACCGCCATGAAGACTCATTTTGAACAATAATACACCGAGATAAATAGTTTACATTTTGTGCCTCTGGCATTTGATGAATAACTGCTGCAAAAAATGCAATTGCTTCTTCAGGAGTATCTGCTTGGATAGTAAGTTTTGATGCTTCTCCTTGCAACCAATTGTGAACGTTTTCAACTTCTTCCTCTCTGCCTGCAAGATGTAACTGTGTATTCATTGCTGGTGAAGTAGAGTTTTTCCATTCATCCCAGAAGCTCCTAAGATCCTGAGCTTCTTCCGGCCACTTCTTAATTAACCGAGCTAACCAAGCATGAACACCATCAGCCTGTTCTAACCACTGTTCTAAGTCATCAGCATCATAAGCCCGTACATCAGCCCATCTTCCTTCACTTTTCTTTTCCTTCTCCCACTTATCCTTATTAGCCCATCGTCGGGGGGTAACAAAAACAAAAGTGGTTTCAGCAGGAAGCACTCCTAGAGGATTCTTAACACGCTTCTCATAATCATCATCTGCTTTACCCTTAACATTTTTGTTAACTCCAAGTTCCCACACTGAATAGCCATTAGGAACAAAACTATTACCTTCAGGTGCGTCCACAATGCCATCCCATCCCGCCATTTGAACGCTATCACCAGCTGGAAACACAACCCGTTGAGGTTGCTGGACTGTAGCATGAATGAGGCGACGCAATAACTGGGGCAATCGGGCTTGAGCATCCCTGCGATTAGCCCATAGATTTAAATCTGTTGCATCAACCCACTGAAATGGAACCATACTTAATAACAAAATAAATTACTTATTAATTCTCGTTGTGTACCTACAATCCACCGCCCAATGGAAATAATGGTGTGGATAAGGAAAAATCATAGCTTGGTGGCGATGATCACGATTGGTATTTTGCCTGTGCTCTCAGGCATGGATGGGTTTGTGGTCATTTAAACCTACGATAACGCGATCGCGCCCATGGTTAGATGAGTTGGGTGAGCAGCATCACGACGAAATTGGGTCTTGTACTAATTGATATCGATGGCAAGACTGTCAAAGGTTCCTAGGATCAAGAAGGTCAACTCAAAGCCTTGCAAAGTGTGAGTGTTATTAGCAGTGACCATGAGCTAGTGCTGGCTCAGCAAAAAGTTAATCGCAAATCCCATGACATCACAGCGGTGCCGCTATGGCTGTTGTTGCTCACCCTCAAGGGGGCGGTGGTGACCTTTGATGGGATCGCTCCCAAATCACCATAGCTTGGCTGCCACTGAGTATCATATTAAGTTCGGTGGTATCCATTATATATAGGAGTTTTGCCTAAGTCCTAAAAAATTTTGTGCCAAGGACTTGACACATTTGTAATATATATGTAGTATAAAAGTAAGGTTAAAGAGAAAACATCGCGCTACAAGGAGGGATGCCCAATGATTCATGTTCGGTTTGAAGGTCGTTCCTACGACATTGCTGAAGGTCAGCTGGGTATAGCCAAAAGTATGAACGATATTGCTGTTAAACAGCAACTCGCGAATTACTTTGATGTAGCCCCAGAGCGCTTTACCTCTTATGTCATTGACCGCAGCACCAACCGCAATCTGATTATCAGACCTGAAGCGGTTTATGGTTAAGGTTTATGGTTAAAAGGTGTTAAAAGGTTAAACCTTTTGTACTGTGCCCTAATCTCAAGAAGCCTACACACAGATAACGATCCTAAGGTAGCGAACTCGGGTAACCGAGGAGAGCGAGCACTCAGCCATTGTCTTACAGATATTTGGCGTGCGTGTCCACTGCTAAGCCATGCTTGGTGAGGACGGTCGTAAGTTGCTATAAAGCTTTTGTTAACTTGCACAGGAGCAATTGTTACAAATTTCCCCCCGCGCCCTAACTGCTGAAGCTTACATACTACCGATCTGCTAATCGGAAGGTTATAGGTTCGAATCCTATCAGTGGCGCTATTTGCCACTGTAGCTCAAATGGATAGAGCATCATTTTATTAAAAGCTTTACTGACTTGCGCGGGCACCCTAATTCTAGTGGTTTTCACTGCTATAACCAAAAAACTTTAAAATTAAACGTGTAAGGGAAAAACTGGGTCACCTTCGCGCCCTGACCCGGAAAGCTTTCATACTCGCCAAATGGAAAGGCACTTGACTCATAATCGAGAATATACGGGTTCAAATCCCGTGTGTGATACAACAGCTTTCTGAACTTGCGCGAATTGATTCAACCTTCTATAAATAACTACAAAATTATGCTAAAAACTAATAAAAGTACCGGTTAAAAGACGGTCATAATTTTCTATAAATCTTTTGTTAACTTGCACAAGAGCAATTGTTCTAAATTTCTCCCCGCGCCCTAACCGCTGAAGCTTACATACTACCGACTACGAATCGGAAGGTTATAGGTTCGAATCCTATCAGCGGCGCTATTTGCCGCTGTAGCTCAAATGGATAGAGCATCATTTTATTAAAAGCTTTACTGACTTGCGCGGGCACCCTAATTCTAGTGGTTTTCACTGCTATAACCAAAAAACTTTAAAATTAAACGTGTAAGGGAAAAACTGGGTCACCTTCGCGCCCTGACCCGGAAAGCTTTCATACTCGCCAAATGGAAAGGCACTTGACTCAAAATCGAGAATATGCGGGTTCAAATCCCGTGTGTGAAACAACGGCTTTCTGAACTTGCGCGAAAGGTAATTCAAAACACTGCTAATAAATCGTGGGTTAGTTAATTTATTTTAGGTAAAGTTTTTATTAATTATTTAAACATTCAACCAAACAACCAAATAACCTAACAACCAAACAACCAAATAACCAAATAACTTATAGATTTGTCCAGAAATTACATAGGAGCATAGGAGGTGAATCCTATGAAAACTGAAGAGCGTGACCTGCGTTTAGAATTACTAAACAGTTTATTAACTACACCCCATCGTCAGCTGGAGCAAGTGACAGAATTGCACCAACTGATGGTAGAAATTGACCCAATTTTTTATGGTCACTTAGCCGTTTGGTACGAAAATCACGGGGATGTCCGCGACCACAAAGAAGTGTTTCTAGGTCATTTGTTGACTAGCAATTTGACTGAACACCGAGATGCTGGCTTTGTGATGCTGCAAAAATTCCCACCCTACCAGGTGGCACGAGTAGTGGATTTTATGAAGCAGCAGCGCAATAAGGTGCCTCGTTCGGCTCGGACAGCAGTGCGGCGCTACCTTAAGACACGGGAAAAAACTCCAGCCTTGTTTGACCGAGCAGCATTGCGGGGTCGAAAGGCGATGAAGCATCTCTATGCTAGTTTACATATTAAGCCTAGCCCTAGAGCAGATGCAGTCTTATTTAAGGATCATCCTCCAGAAGGTTCTTTAGCTTGGATACTCAAGCAGTTAGCCAAAACGGAAACTCCTGCTGAACAGGCGCAATTGATTGTTGAACATAAAATTCCCTACACCATTGCCATTGGTGCTGTGCGCTCTGTCACTCCTACGGTGTTGGTAGCCCTAATCAATTCTATGACACCCCAAGAGGTAATTAATAATCTCAAATCCCTCCAAGGGCGGGGTGCGATGGAACACCCACAGGTCAAGGAGTTGATTGAAGCAAAGCTAGAACAGGCACAGACAAGCGATCGCGTTTCTGCGTTCAAGGCACAAGTTGCCGCTGAGGCTGCTCAGTTAGATACTCAAACTCTTGCTAAGTTAAAACAAGTTACCAATGAGCAAGTAAAGCGCAAAGGTACCATTACCAAGCCCACTGCTCTACTAGTGGACAAGTCCGGTTCAATGGACAAAGCCATTGAAGTTGGTAAGCGGCTTGCAGCCCTAATCTCTGGTATTACTGAAGCTGAGCTGTTTGTCTATGCCTTTGATTACATGCCTTACCGAGTTAAGGCTCAAGGAAAAAAGTTGAGTGACTGGGAACATGCCTTCAGGCACATCAAGGCAGGGGGTGGGACTAGCGTTGGTTGTGGTTTAGAAGTAATGCGCTCTCGGAAACAGGCGGTTGACCAGATTATCTTGGTTACCGATGAAGGTGAAAACACAGCACCTTACTTTGCTGACGTTTACAAGAGCTACTCTCGTGAATTGGGATTGATGCCCAATGTGATTATTGTCCGAGTTGGTTACTCCTACGACTGGGTAGAAAGTAAACTAAAGGAGCAACAGGTGCCAGTAGAAACCTTTACCTTTGCTGGAGATTACTATTCTCTACCAAACCTGGTTCCACTGATGACTCGTCCGTCACGGCTAGACTTATTGATGGAGATTCTGGATACACCGCTACCGGTGCGAAATGATAAATAGTCGCGATCACGACTAGTTGTGACCATAATTAGTTGTGATCATAAATAGTCGTGACCTTGGCTTTAAGCGATGCAGCGAGGTAGCGCGGTCTTGGGGGTCCCCCCCATGAGCGACTACCGGTGCGGTCTTGGGGGTTCCCCCCATGAGCGACTGCATCAAGACAATGAGCAGGAAAGGATTACTATGACGCTAGTCAAAACCCCCTATTTCAAGCAAGTTAGTGGTTGGCCAAAAACTGGTCGTCATATCCTAGCTCAGTTTGATGATACATCCATAGTGGTCTACCAAGCTTTCTGTCCTGCTATTGGTCATTTTGCTAGCAAGCATGGCTATTTTGGAGGAGAGTTCAGGCTAAACCGCATGAGCTGGATTAAGCCCAACTTCCTATGGATGATGTATCGTTCAGGCTGGGGGACGAAAGCTGGACAAGAGGTAATCTTAGCTGTGTCGATTCAGCGTACTGCTTTCGAGACAATCCTAGCAGCAGCAGTTCATTCCCAGTTTGTACCAGATTTATACTCTAGTGAAAGTGCCTGGAAACAAGCTCTTAAGCAATCATCTGTCCGGTTACAATGGGATCCAGACCACGATCCATCAGGTAAGAAACTTGAACGACGTGCGATTCAGTTAGGACTACGCAACGAAGTACTTGCCCAGTACGCTCGTGATTGGATTATCAGTATTGAAGACATCTCTGAATTTGTGCAGGAGCAATACCGCAATGTAAGGTCTAACAATTGGACTGACTTGATAACTCCTGATGAAGCAGTATATCCAGTCACCCAGTCTAATCTTGCGATCAAACTTGGCTTATGAGCTATTGAGTTGGAATAAATTTTCCTAAATAAATTTTAACGACTTGTGTGCCCTAACAGCCAGAGCTTACATACATTAGTACGAGAGGAAAATTACCGTTACTTAACGTAGCGGGCGTGAAGCGAGGAAGGCGCAAAGAACCCGGAATGTGGGCTTAGAAGTAGCCATCATTTAAAGAGTGTGTAGTAACTCACCGGCGGAGTTCCTTCCAAGTGACGAACGCTTTCGCTCTGGCGACTTGCACATTATAGCGCTATGCGCAAGGCAATAGGCAATAGGCAATAGGCAATAGGCAATGGGCAATAGGCAATAGGCAATAGGCATGCTAGCAAAAGTTGATTAAAACTGCTTTTGCTGCTTGTATCAATGTTTTAACTTTAATGGGTAGTGCTTTATTTATAACCATAGAGCAGGATCATGGCAAATATCCTTGACCTTATCAATCAAATTGCTGCAAAGGAAGCGCAACTGAGTGACAATCAATTCCTTGCTCCCTGTGTACGTGGGGGACGGGTAAGAACTCGTGTAGCTGGAATGATTTATACATTTTCCCCTAAACCTCGTAAGTTTGAAGGATGGGGTATTTTTCAGCCAGTTAGCGACAAAGTGGCAACTGTGGTGGAAGAGCCAGATTTGTTTCAACTTGAGGAATATTGCCAACTGCTCCAACCGTTGCGTTTACGACTAGCTTATCAATTGTCGGGAAAAACCTGGCTAGGGTATCCGGTGAATGAATCCGATGCTCGTCAGCGTTTTGGCACGGTTAAACCTATTCCTATCCATCTGGTGGAGGGGGGGGTAGCTTTTGAACAAGTGGTGGCTCGTGGTGATGGTAAGGCTTGGTGGTTTCAGCAGCTTGACCGTAAGGGAGATCCGTTACTAGCAGAACAACTTAGAGAGCAGTTAAAGCAAGTAACACCACCTGAAGAACTTGATGTAAAGGGGCTGACACCAGAAATGAGAATAGTTTATGACTTGGTAACACAACAGAGTAAAGATTTTAAAGCTAAAGCTCTGCATCAACGGGATCACAGAAGACTGGAACAAGCTTTGGAAATGGGTGGGGGAGCACTGCAACAGTTCCATGACCGGGGAGAATTTTGGCACGTGCAGTGGAGAACTGCTAACGGTGAACACCACACATCAGCGATATCTAAACAGGATCTGACTGTAATCAGTTCCGGGATTTGTCTAAGTGGACGCGATCGCGATTTTGATTTACAGTCCTTGGTTGGCGTGATTGAGGGACGATATCGGTATTAGGATGATGTCAATTTTTTTCCACGAACAACTCTACCGTACCTCCGAAGTCATGGCTGAGTTACGTGACTACCCCGTGACGGTGTGTGGTGCGGGAGCACTTGGAGCCAATATTACCGAAAATTTGGCTCGTTCAGGGTTTGGAAAGCTTAAGGTTATTGATTGCGATCGCATTGAAGAGCGCAATCTTTCTACTCAACCCTACTACCGCTCTGATATTGGTGCCCATAAAGCCAAAATCCTCGCCCATTCTCTCTACCAAGCGGTTGGGGTAAAATTGGAGGCTAAGGTCAAGGAATTAACCAAAGCTAATACCAAACAATTACTGAATAATTCTACTTTAGTCATTGACACCTTTGATAACAGTGTCGCTCGTCAAGCTGTAAAAGATTACTGTGATAGTTCCCAAACCCCTTGTCTTCATGTTGGGTTAGCAGAAGACTACAGTGAGATAATTTGGAATGAAAATTATCGAGTCCCTTCCCCAGTTAATGATGATATTTGTGATTATCCATTAGCTCGAAATTTAGTGCTGATGACTACAGCAGTTGCTACTGAAGTTATCATTGAATTTATTAGCACAACCAAAAAACTCGACTTCACCTTCACCTTGAGAGATTTAAGTATCAAGCCGATATTATAATCCGGTTATCTACCTCGCCCTTGGTGTTTTAGGGAACAGAGAACAGGGAACAGGGAATAGGGAGTAGGGAGTAGGGAGTAGGGAGTAGGGAGTAGAGGGAGAGGGTTTTAGCACTGCATCGCTTAAAACCCTCTTTGCTATTGCTAGCATGCCTATTGCCTATTGCCTTAAGTCCCTCAAACGTTGCTGATAATTGCTATATCTCTATTAATTCTTTATCCATCAACTTAGGCTTAGTATCAACTAACTGTCTTTGAATTTCATCCCGGACAATTTGACGATATTCAAGAAAGTGTTCGTTGTGAGCGCATAGAGTAAGGTAATGTTCCCATACAGCTGGATTGTGCCTGAAAATACCAAATAAATGATGCCAGAATTTCCAGCGAGTACTGCGCTTAAACCCTTGACGCCAAATTACAGTGCCCAGAGCTTTCAAATCTACCAAATCCGGCATTTTGAATGGGGCTTTGCATTTAGGGGGGCCAAGCTTTAAAAAACATTGATAGGCTCGGTCTATATAGCGTTCAGGTTCGTATAGCGTCCAGAATGCTTCGATGTATTCTTGAGCAATCTCCTCAATGGGACGAGTAGGAACAAAGTTCATTAGGGTGGTTTGATTGATATCTTTTTTAGTGTTATCTCGCAAACGTCCTTCTTTTTCTAAGCGATTCCATAGAGCAGTATTGGGTAAAGCCTGTAACATGCCAAACATGGCTGTAGGGATACCAGCCTGTTCAACAAAACTAATAATCCGGGAACCTGCTCCTTGTTTCTCTCCATCAAAACCAATAATAAACCCTGCCATTGGTCGCAATCCCGCACGAATTATTTTATCTACACCATCCGTTAGAGAGCTGCGAGTATTTTGGTATTTTTTGGTTAGTTTAAGGCTTTCTTCGTCCGGTGTTTCAATCCCTAAAAATACAGCATCAAAGTTAGACTCTACCATCAAGTCCATCAATTCTGAATCCGCAGCTAGGTCTACCGATGCTTCAGTATTAAATCGGAAGGGATAGTGATGGTCTTTTTGCCATACTTTTAGCTCTTTCAGCAGTAGCTTAACGTTACGCTTATTCCCAATAAAATTATCATCCACCATAAAGATACCACGCCGCCAGCCTAAGTCATAGAGATAATCCAATTCCTTGAGAAGCTGGGCTGGTTCCTTTGTTCTCGATTTGCGGCCATAGAGAACAATTATGTCACAGAACTCGCACTGAAAAGGACATCCGCGCGAAAACTGGACTGACATTGAATCATAGGCATCAAGCTCTAACAAATCATAGCGGGGAATCGGGGTTTGAGTGACATCGGGTTTCTCTGTAGTGCGAAACGTTCCACTAGTTTCCCCCCGCTGTAAAGCTTCTACAAACATCGGTAGGGTGATTTCTCCTTCATCTAGGATTAGAAAATCCACCCCTGCCTTCTTTCCTTCTTCCGGTAAAGAGGTAGGATAAGGTCCCCCAAATGCTACTAATTTACCACGTTGTTTGGCTTCCTTAATTTGGTTTAGGGCATCGGTTTTTTGGACAATCATGGCTGAGATTATCACCAGATCTGCCCATTCAAATTCTGCTTCGGTTACGTCTCGGATATTGCGGTCAACCAGTTTAAATTCCCAGTCTTGAGGTAATAAGGCAGCAACAGTAATTAGACCTAAGGGTGGCAATAAAACTTTGCGATTAACTAATTCAAGGATTTTGTCATAAGACCAAAACGTTTTCGGAAATAGCGGATACAGTAATAAAACTCGCATTTAGAGAAATCCTCACACAGGTGGCCACAGGGCCTATAGCAATATTACATCCTAATTAAGATTGCGATCAGCTATCAGTTATCAGCTATCAGTCATTAGCTATCAGCTATCAGTCATCAGCTATCAGTTATCAGCTATCAGCTATCAGCTATCAGTCATCAGCTATCAGCTATCAGTCATCAGCTATCAGCTATCAGCTATCAGCTTATGGGTTAGGTCACAGCGTCGTTCGCACAGCGTGGCCAAACGCGCCCCGCGTGGCCTTTTGGCCAAGGCCAAAGCCTGTGCCACGCTAGAAGCCTGTGCCACGCTAGTTGAGGTGCTTTTGAATAAAATAACCATGATAGCTGACCACTGACTGCTGACCGCTGACCGCTGACCACTGAATGCTTACTGGCCGAACGGGTGTCCAGTTCTATTGAGCTCCCAACTTGGCTAAAAAATTATCAGTAAATGATGACAGGTAATAATAAACGAATGCCTAGGCTAAGTTCAAGTTAATAAATCTAGTCTAGGGTTTGAATGACGGCTGTAATTATTCTGTACACCCCAAACCCAGTGCTAAGCTGGGGACCGACACCCTTAGGAGCTAAAAAGGCTGCTTGTTACCCCCTGAGGCTTAATCAGCTACTCTAGTAAGCCTGTCAAGAATTTGCATGATTGACAAATCCCGCAAGAAATCCTCTTTACTCTCGGTTTCAGAGCGGTTCGAGTCATCGCGGTTCCGGTCATCGCGGTTGATGTATGTGAGAATGCGATCGCATTCTGTGGTGCCAACTATACTACAAGCCTGGGTCAGTAAACTATCCACTGAAGTACGTCTACCCTTATGATTATACAGAATTGACCCATAATTAAACCTTTGACCATTTGGATAGTAAAAAATAGACCCATAATTAAATCTTGTGACATTTGGATAGTAAAAAATAGACTCATAATTAAATCTTTTAACATTTGGATAGTAAAAAATAGATCCATAATTAAGCCTATTACCGTTTGGATAATACCAATTTGATCCCCATTTGGCTGTTTTACCATTTGGCCAGTATAACGAAGACCTCTGATCTTGCCTAGGACGTTTGCAGGTAACTTGTTTTAAACCTTCAATCATACCCACAAAGCTTTTTGCCTCTTCTGTCATACTGGCTAGTTTTGCCATGACGGTCAGGTCGAAGCAATCTTGAGAAGAAGTTTGTAGTGACTCAATACTTGATGAAGGTAAGTTACTATTTCCACAGTATTTATATTCTAGGGTAGCTAGATTATCGCTATCTAAGTTTTCCCGAATCGCCAAGCGACGGACAGCACGAATCTCGCTACATTGATTAGATTCAGCAGATACGTTATTAGTTCCTAAGCCAATAGTACATAAGGTTAAGAGTGATAATAACACTCGAATCGGATATTTCATGGAGATGAATCTTCCTGAACACATCAATAGTCTGAACAGCCAAGATTATCAAAGACCCTGACTTCTAACTGGCTAGTATAGACGTTGGATGATATCAAAAGTTTCACCATTGAAATAATATTAGTTTCCCTCAATCGTGCTTTGCATCAAGAAAACAGGTAACCATAGATTTACTTTATAAACAGTCTCTTACCGTCAACTAAAATACATTGATAACTATATTGCTAACTATATTGATAATCAAATAGTTAGCAAACAATTTATATAATTTGTGGCAAAAGTATTTAGCTTGGTTCATGTAGGGTGGGCAGTGCATCAGACAGATAATGAAGCTTGCAAAGCGCTTTGGTAGGCAGTAAAGAACCTTGGTATATTCTAACAACTCTTAATAGCCTCCCCCGGACTTTATCCTGCTATAAGGCTCGATGGGGTATCAAAACTATGTTTAGAGATTTAAAAAGCGATGCAGAGGTGCGACCCGTGGCGAATTTAATTCTTAATCGGTCAAGCGCACCTCAGCGGTCTTGGGGAGGCAGCGCCTTCATGCGGGGGTTCCCCCCATGAGCGACTGCCGTGGTTTCCCCCACTCGCGCTTTGCATCAAGACCAGGAGGCTATAATGAGGTGCGACCCGTGGCGAATTTAATTCTTAATGGGTCAAGCGCACCTCCAGAAAATACCAAAGTGAATGAGCGACGGTTGGTTGCCATTATTTTACTCATTTCCATTGCTTATACTCTCACTACTTTACTTCGGAGATATTTACAAAATATGGGAGTGAGTATATTTGTCGTCCGACTGAACCCGAACGTTCAACCCAGCGACATAGTTTTTTTTGGATGGGATTGCACGCTCCCGATTGGGTTCAATCTCTGACAATTTTGTCGGATTTAGCCAAATCTCTGATGAGTCTCAAACCTCACAAACGGCTCGATTTTCAGCGAGGACTAAACGCTCTATCCATTATCCAGAAAGCTTTGTAGCCTTCTTGTCAACTCTTGAGCTTGGTAGGACAACTTCCCCTCGGCCTGTTCAACCAAATGCTGCCAACGGGCTTGGGGTATGCCTAAGACCACCAGAATAACCTCAAAAAACCAGTAGCGCGCCTGTTTACCTCAGCCCTATGGCCAAAAGAAACAGACGCGCTAGTTTGATTTAACTCCTCCAAAAGGAGGATTTACTTTATACCAGCCGTAACCTATTAGGTTTTTACTAGTAAGTTTCTACGTGCCAGCGATGTGCTTTCTTCATTTGCTGTCGGTATGTAGTCCAATCTACATCCTCCTTACCAGCTGCAGCGGTCAAAGCCTCATCAATACCACCTTCCATACCTTTTAATCCGCAGATGTAGGTATGGGTGTTTGGTTGCTGCATCAGCTTCCACAACTCGTCAGCATGTTCCGCCACCCTGTGCTGGATATACATCTTGCCCCCTTCAGAATTCTTCTGCTCACGGCTAATGGCATAGGTGAGGCGGAAGTTATCTGGGTTCTTCTGCTGCATGGCTTCTAAATCATCTTTGTAGAGGATGTTAGGGGTAGTAGAAATACCAAAGATCAGCCAAGCCAAACCCTTGAACTTGTAATCTTCGTGCTGCTCCTTAAACATCCGCCATAGGAAAGCGCGGAATGGTGCAATACCAGTGCCCGTTGCCATCATGATGATATTGGCATTGGGGTCTGATGGCAGCAACATCTCCTTACCCACCGGTCCAGTGATTTTGACATCATCCCCTGGATTCATAGTGCACAGGAAGGTAGAGCAGACACCGTTTACGGTCTCCCCAGTTTCGGGATGTTTGTACTGCAGCTGTCTGACACAGAGGGATACTGTCTTATCATCCAGGTCATCGCCGTGACGAGTAGAAGCAATGGAGTACAGACGAAGCTTGTGGGGTTTCCCTTTGTCATCAGTACCATCGGGAATAATCCCAATACTTTGACCTTCGAGATAGCGCAGCTCACTTCCAGAAAGGTCAAATTTGAGGTGACGGCAATTACCAATACCCCCTTCCCGGACTAGTTGTTCGTTTGATATACACTTACCAATGAAGGGGTTTTTGGGTCGATAGGTATTGACAGGGATATTATCTTTGGCCTTTTTGGGTTTCGCTTGAGTCATAGGCTTAGTTGTCTTTTCTGACTGGGTAGGCTTAGTTGTTTTTTCTGACTGGGTAGGTTGTGTTTGAGCCACTGACCCATTCGCAGCACTACTGGATAGAGGTTTAATGCTGACAATTTTCCCTCCCATGCGAGCAATCCGCTGCATTTCCTGCTTCATGCGGTTATAGGGCACCGTCAACAAAACCGTGCCACTCTGACGAATCGGTCCATTTTGACGAAGACCGACTACCTCATAAAGATAAGTGCGACTACCAAATTCTGTAGCAGTGCTGGAATTAGTAGACTCGCTAGGACTAGACATTGCTTCTATTGCTCCAAACCAAACTGACTATGTATTGCTAACTATGTATTGCTAAGACTTGCCTTGGCACCACAAACGGACTCACGATCCGATGGGTGAGTGGCTAGCTAGTAATAACCCCGAATAATGCCTTATTAGCGTAACATTGTAAAGCTATGCCCAGTAATGTTTTGGTTTATCAGGGAGAGAATTAGTGTAGAGGCACTGCTAGGCACTACTCTCAAGTTACATGATGAGTAACTCAAAAACTGTAAATCCTGAGTCAGTTTAATTTTTTCTTTAAAAAATGCCCAACAAACCTTAGCATAAGTACTAAGCGAAGTAATGCTACTGACAATCAGCCTTGTATAAGCAATCTGGTTTTGGTAGAATCCACTATGAGCAGCTAGTAGTAAATACTTAAGCAGAGCTTGGCTTTGGTCTTCCCTAGTGGTTAGTACTTAAGCGAGTGGATTTATGGTGGCATGTTATCAAGCACCACTATAAGCGTGTGTCAGATTGCTCCCAGGCTTGGGCTTTGGCTTACTGAAAACTGATTTGAGAATATGTTTTACGTTAGAGGGAAGATATGACCACAGATCTGGAGAGGGTGGTAGTTATAGGAGTTGCTGGAGACTCAGGATGCGGTAAATCAACGTTTCTGAAGCGTTTGACCGACCTATTTGGCCAGGAGTTCATGACGGTGATTTGTCTCGATGACTATCACAGTCTGGATCGTAAACAGCGCAAAGAGAAAAAAGTTACTGCCCTTAATCCTAAGGCAAATAACTTTGACTTGATGTACGAGCAAATCAAAGCGCTTAAAGAAGGTCGGGGCATAGACAAACCTATCTACAACCATGAGACCGGTGAACTTGATCCACCAGAGCGGATTGAGCCAAATAAAGTTGTAGTGATTGAAGGCCTGCACCCTCTTTATGATGAGCGGGTGCGCGATCTGGTTGACTTCGGGGTTTACCTAGACATTAGCGATGAAGTCAAAATCCAATGGAAAATCCAGCGGGACATGGCAGAACGGGGCCATCGTTATGAGGACATTCTAGCGTCGATTGAAGCTAGACGTCCAGACTTTGAAGCTTACATTGAAGTCCAGAAGCAATACGCTGATGTGGTCATTCAAATCTTTCCCACCCAGCTGCTTCAGGGAGAGGCAGCTAAGGAAAGCAATCTACTGCGGGTGCGCCTAGTTCAAAAGGAAGGAGTGAAAGACTTTAACCCAGTTTATCTGTTTGATGAAGGGTCAACTATCGATTGGAGACCTTGTGGTCGCAAGCTAACCTGTGCTTATCCTGGTCTGAAAATGTACTATGGGCCAGACAGCTACATGGGTAACGAAGTCTCTGTACTAGAGGTAGATGGTCAGTTCGATAACCTCAACGAGATGATTTACATCGAAAGTCACCTCAGCAATACCTCAACCAAGTACGATGGAGAGATGACCGAGTTATTGCTCAAGCACAAGGATTATCCTGGCTCTAACAACGGTTCTGGGTTGTTCCAGGTTCTAGTTGGTCTGAAGATGCGGTCAACTTATGAAAGCTTGGTATCCGCTCCAGCCAAAGTAGCAGCCAAGGTGTAGTATGGTCTAAAGGAGCTGATGGGAAAACTGTTTGCTTGACTCACATTCCATCAGCTTCCTCAGACGGAACAAACCGAATCAGAGCATAAGATTGGCATGGTATCGGATAGAGTTATAAAAATTTGGATAGCTAGCGTTTTGGTGTTTTTTGTGATGGTGGAAATCTATCAGTGGGTTAGACACGTAACTCTACCACTACCGGTGTTTATCTTAGCAGGAGCCTTATTAGCGATCGCTTCTAACTATGGCAAGCATCCAGGCTGGATTTTTCGCCAGCCTTCCTTTCCATCTGATTCATCTGCTCCTAATCTAAGCCAAAGCAGCCAAGACCAAGACATTGCCAATACTGCTAAATTAAACGCTACAAAGCAGTCCTTATTTCCTACCTTGCCTCTCCCACAGAAATCAATTTCTTTTATTATTAATCGTCCTTTTCAAAAAAAGGATGAATGAAGAATTCATCTAAGCATTCAGCAGTCAGCTGTCAGCCGTCAGCTTTGTGGCACAGGCCACAAGCGCTGTGACTTCACTCAGATTAAAGGAATGCTTACCTCTTTCATTCAAAAGCTGATAGCTGATACGCGACAAGCTGATAGCTTACATTAACTGTTCATATTCCGCTTCATTTGCTCCAACTCTTCATCCATTTCCCAGCTTTTAAACTGTTCCTCTAAAGGGTCTACACCAGAAGGGATATTGTATTGGTTACTGTTGGTAGTCTGATTCCAGGCAAATGTCTGGGAGTTCTGCTTCTGCTGAGCACTTGCGCGAGCTGCTGCTGTATCTCTAGCTTTAGCCTGCACTTCAGCGCGACGGTTTTTAATCTGTTCTTGGAGTTCCTTGGCTTTAGTAATGCGCTGTTTAACCCCTTCCATCTGGCCCCAAAGCTGATTGCCTTGACGTAACAGAGCTGCTTCCCGCTCTTGAGCTGCTTTAGCCCAATCAAATCTGTTGTGGGACTTAGCCTTTTCAATACGCTCATGCCAACGTTGAATGTCTTTGGCAACGGCGAGAATTTGGTCTTGCAACCGCTTTTCCTGTTGCTGTAAGTCAATAATTAGCCGCAGTGTGTCTTTTTCTTGCTCCCGCAACTGCTCCTCTAGTGCCTGTAACTCTAGATGAGGATTGTTACGGAGAAATTCTTCTAGACGACTTTCTAGAAATCGATTCAGGTCTTCAAATAGTCCCACTGCACCACTATCCTATATCCTATTAGATCATATAGTTTTCACTCTGTTCTATCAACATATCTCAGGTTATCTGAAATAGCTACAGGAAGGCTAACTATAGTTAGTTGATAATAGTTAATTTAAAACCGGCCATTGGGCTTTGTGCGATCGCACAAATCTGGTATGCGATCGCAAACATAATATAATGCACGACAAAACACCATTGGCAATTGGCAACCGAGCCATCCTGTTCTTAATTTCCCTAGAGCGTTAGAATTTGTTTTTTACATTCGATATGGTGATTTATTATAGTCATGATCTTACATAACTAAAAATGTTGTCCAACGTAAATTGAACGAACTTCACCATTGCGTCGAATCACTGCTTCCTGATTATCTACAGAGACTAGAGTCCAACCGCTATTAGCAATTGCTTCCCCCAGCTTAACCCGTTGGGTAACACCATCAATTTTAAACAAAGCAGCAGATTGTTCTCCTAGCTCCAGTAATCCTACCAAGGTATGTTTGATAGCAGGTGATGTGCGTGGGGGAGGTGGGGGGGTAGGGAGTCGGTCAAGAGTAGCGGTGGGCAGGGGGTCTGGGATTGGTGGTGGCGGTAATTCTACAATAGTTGGTGGCGGTGGTTCTAGAACAGCATTTGGCGGAGGTTTCGGGATTGGTGATGGAGATGGTGTAGGTTCAGGGGTGGTAGCAGGAGGGGATGGTTTAACTGGCGCTGAGGATGCTATGGCAGGATCAGGGGTTGGAACCTTTTCAATTGGAATATAATAAACTCGTTCTAAGACACGTTCTTTGATAGCAGTTGGTGGTGCAGTTGCTGCTGAGTTAGGAGCTACCGGAGGATTGGCAGGCGTGGGGTCTGGTAATGATGCGATCACAGGCTTTTTGATCGCTTGTGCTTTGCGGTCAATCACTTCTAGCGATCGCAACATATAGTTAATAAACTGGGCATCAGGTTCTGAGACTTTGCCTTGTTGTACTGATACCAAAGCTACCAAGTTGTTCAACCATGACCAAGTTAGCTTTCCCTGGCTAGTCAGCCACATCATTGTGATTGCTGATAGGGACAGTAAGGCTAAAGTCCATAGGAGCTTGTCTAAAAACTGACCAGAGTTATCCGCGACAATACTAGAGTTAGTATCTGCCGTTGTCGTTTGCAACTCACTTGATGTGGTTTCGGCTAACTCCTGTGTTGAGGGGAGTGGCGATTCCAGAAAGGGAATGATTGCCGCTGATATGGGAATTTTCGGGATTGCTATTGGTTCCAAGGAGACATAGTCTGGCTCAGCGGGTTCTGTCGGCAACTCGCTGCCGTTCTCGATCATTTGGTACAGATCCCCAAATAAATCATCCATTAACCTATCGGCTTCAGCATCTACCGACCATGGCTGAATGGGAAGGGGAGGGTTCAACCGCTCTGTTGATTTTTCTTTGGTAATCACATGCTGAGACATCGATGGTATGCTCTCGTAACTATGACTATGAATATATCTAAGAGAAGATTATCTAGGGTTTTATAACAGATGCCCCTGAGATTATGGAGTCACAACAGCAGTGAACTTTCGTTCCCGCACCTCTAGATATACCAGCAAGGCATTGATATCTGCTGGATTAACCCCGCCAACTCTCGATGCCTGACCAATAGTCATAGGTTTGACCTGGCTAAGCTTTTCACGAGACTCCTTGGATAGAGTTTCAATAGCAGCATAATCTAGATCTGGTGGTAACTGCCGATTAGCTTGCCGAGAAACTTGGTCAATTTGCTTTTGCTGACGCTTAAGATAACCATCATATTTTAGATCAATTTCTGCTCCTTCCCGTTCCGACTGATTCAGCTTAGGGTCACCCAGTCCATATTGGTCTAGATTGACATAGTGGAAACCAGGACGACGTAGTAACTCAGCTAAGGTAATCGAGTTTTTGATCTTTTGCTGGGTATCGGATGCGATCGCAATTCCGATTGGATCATGTTCCTTAATCCGCACTGACTGGAGTCGGGTTTTTTCTGTAGTAATGTTGGCCTGTTTTTGTTGATACAGCTGCCACCTACGGTCATCAATCAAACCGAGTTTGCGTCCTAAAGGAGTCATACGGCGGTCAGCGTTATCGGAGCGCAATAGTAACCGATACTCCGAACGGCTAGTCAGCATTCGGTAAGGTTCCCGCAGGTCTTTGGTACACAAATCGTCAATTAACGTGCCTATATAGCTTTCTTCCCTAGGAAACACCACCATTTCCTGATGGCGGACATAGCGCACTGCATTAATTCCCGCTACAATCCCCTGAGCTGCTGCTTCCTCGTAGCCAGTGGTACCATTAATTTGTCCAGCGCAGAACAATCCCTCAATTTTTTTAGTCATCAGTGTCGGATAACACTGAGTCGCCGGTAAATAATCATACTCAACCGCATAAGCAGGACGCAGCATAGCGCAATTTTCTAATCCCGGAAGCGTTTGCAATAGCTGCAACTGCAAATTCTCTGGTAATCCAGTAGAAAATCCCTGGATATAGAGTTCTGGAATATCTCGTCCTTCTGGTTCAATAAAAATCTGATGGCTTTCCTTATCAGCAAAGCGCACAATTTTATCTTCAATACTAGGACAGTACCGGGGTCCTTTGGCATCCACCCAGCCTCCATACACTGGGGATAGATGGAGATTGTCCCTAATCAAGCGGTGAGTCTCAGAAGTCGTCCGGGTCAGATAACAATACATCTGCTCTCGTTCCACCCACACATCTGGGTCAAAGCTAAACCAGCGCACCTTCTCATCCCCTGGTTGAGGTTCCAAGTTGCTGTAATCCACAGAGCGCTTATCTACCCGTGCGGGGGTTCCCGTCTTGAGTCGTCCCGTTTCAAAGCCTAAGCGGTTAAGGGTTTCCGTTAAGCCAATTGCCGCAAATTCCCCAGCCCGTCCTGCTGACATCGACTTGTTTCCCACCCAGATCCGTCCACCCAGGAAAGTGCCTGTTGTCAAGATTACTGCCGATGCTCTCAAAGCCACACCGAAGTAAGTCTGGACACCTATCACCTCATCATTAGCCCCCAGCACCAAATCCGTGACCATGGCTTCCCGGAGAGTCAAGTTTTCTTGATTTTCTACAATCTCCTTCATCACAGCCGCATATTCTCGCTTATCCGTCTGGGCTCGCAAAGCCCAAACCGCTGGTCCCCGTGAACAGTTAAGTACCCGCTTTTGCAGGTAGGTACGGTCAGCCATTTTGCCAATTTCTCCACCCAAAGCATCTACCTCATGGGTGAGTTGAGACTTGGCCGGTGCTCCCACAGCTGGGTTACAGGGTTGCCAAGCAATTTTGTCTAGGTTGAGGGTAAGTAGGATAGTACGACAGCCCAACCGTGCTGAAGCTAGGGCGGCTTCACAACCAGCGTGTCCCGCGCCAACTACAATCACATCAAAGGCATCTTGGAAATCTACTTGGGAATGCATGGGTCTAAGGAAGGATCAGAAATCAAAGGTGAGGAATTCTATACCATAAAATGGTTCATTTTTTATAGTTTAATTTAAAAATTAAGGGTTTGGTTTGATAGTTAACCCTCAACCGTCAACAACAAACTCTTTGACGCCCAGTTAGCATTTAGTGGTCAGCGGTCAGCGGTCAGCGGTCAGCGGTCAGCTTAAAATCAACCCAGCGTAGCGAAAAGCTTTGTGGCACAGGCTTTGGCCTTGGCCACGCTACGCGAATGGCCACGCTGTGCGAACGACGCTGTGACCTAACTCAGATTAAACAAATGCTTACCTATTTTATTCTTAACGGTTTCCTCCTCAATAATCGTGCCCATAGCACATAAGCTGATAACTGATAGCTGATAACTGATAGCTGATAGCTGATAGCTTACCCTTCAGTAATAATTTTTGGAACTCTGAAGAAATCACCATCCTGCTCAGGAGCTTCCCTGAACATACAATCCCTGTCAGTATAGGGTTTGAGAGTATCCAGTCGAGTCACATTGCTAATATCAATCGCCCGTGTAGTTGGGGGCACATCCTCAGTATCTAATTCACTCAGCTGTTGAAAATATTCAAAAATACTGTTCATCTGAGCTGCAAATTTCTCCTCCTCCTCTGCTTTTAGTTCTAAACGAGCAAGATTGGCAACTTTTTGGACTTGTTCGCGGTCTATCATCATTTGGTTATATTATAATTCTTGGTTACTAATGAATTCCTGAACAGTCAACAGTAAAGGCTTAGCCCAAATCAAAGACTATAAAGACTATCAAGTTTATTAACTAGAAGCTAGGAGCTAAAAGTAAACATCAATCGTAGAACGACCTGTAGTTTTCAGCCAGTTTTGGGCTTCAATGTAGTTATTAGGAGCAAGGCGAATAGCTCGTTTCCAATAATCAGCCGCTTTGTCATACAAAGCTTCTGCCGCCTCATTGTCTCCAGCTTCCTTCAACTGTTCACCTTGATAATGGTAAATTACGGCTACATTATTAAGAGCCTGAGGCATACGGGGGTTGATATCAAGAGCTTGATGATAGAGTTCTAAAGCACGCTCATGCTCACCATTACTGGCTTGAATTAGCCCCATGTTGTAGATAATAAAGCTGCGATCGCTGGGGTCTTCCTCCAGTTCCAAGGCTTTTTTGTAATTATCCATAGCTTCAGCATATTCCCCATCCGCTTGAGCTGACATACCATCTCGGTAATAGACAAAAGCTTCCTTGGCTTGCTTATTGGTAGGCAGAATCTTTAAGAGGATGTCTGCCATCACCGTAAAGGTTTTATCGATAAAGTTATCGTTGCGTTGAGTGCGTGGCATAGTTGCGTGGGTCTATAGTCTTCACCTTGTAGATAATCCTATCTCGTGATGTGAGCATTTAGCTATGAACCTCTCAGCAGTTAGCTCGACAATCCAGGAAAACTTAAGCATTGGGCTGACTGCTGCAAGTACATGACTTACCGTGAACACCCCTCAATAAGCTGATATAGCGCGTAGTGCTATAGCTCAAGTCATGGCTATATTACCTAGAGCGTCAACTGACTTACTGTTCTATAACTTGATTATTCATTAGCACATCTGGTTATATATGTCAATAAAGAGATTTGTTAAAATCTCAGTAAAATCACTTAGAATAAAAGCATGGTAGATGAACCCTGATAATTACCCCCGGAGCTCCAGTTTCCGGGGTTTTCTAATGGGCTTATAGTTTACAGAGCAGTCCTTACGAGGGATCTAAGAGTTTTGTAGATTCCTCTAACTCAATTAATGAGTCACTTTTCCGGATATACGTGAAATCACACAGAAAAGAGAAATGGTAGATGCACCCTGATAGTTACTCCCCGAAGCTCACGGTTCGGGGGTTTTTTTTTGTACCGATATTCTAGATTTGTTATTTTAAGTATAAATACTCGGGATTGGCCAGTGAGGTACCCATTAATTCACCACTCCTCCCAACCCATCAAAATCAGGATGAAATCCAGTAGCATGGAGGACTAATAGATGTTATATGTTATAAACTGCTGTGAGGGAAACCGTCTATATTGAAACCAGCGTTTTAGGGTACTTGACTGCTAGATCGACCAAAAATCTGATTCTAGCAGCCAACATTGAAGTAACCAAAGATTGGTGGGAAAAGCGTCGCAAAATTTTTCAAATATATGCCTCAATCGTTGTTGTGGATGAAGCATCTCTAGGAGATCGGTGAAATAGCAAAAAAACGGCTTACCATCTTGCATAGCATTGAGTTATTAGAACCAACCAAAGCCGCTCAAGAATTGACAATTCAACTTTTAACAAAAAGTAACCTGCCAGACAAAGCTGCAAATGATGCTGCTCATATTGCGCTAGCTACTGTCCACGGAATGGACTATCTGCTAACGTGGAACTGTAAACATATTGCAAATGTTCAGATCCAGAAAAAGCTGACTCAAATATGCTCTGACTTTGGATACAAACTACCAATAATTTGCACACCCTATGAACTCATGGGAGAGTAAAATAATGTTGACCAATGAGATCTTAGAAGAAATTCACAAATTTCGTGAAGACCATGCCAAGGCTTTTAACTATGACGTTGCTGCGATGTTCGTTGATTGGCGCAACAGACAGACTGCAAGTGGTAGAAAAGCAGTAACGCTACCACCGAAAAAGTCTAACCAATCACTGCATTCCACCGTAAGTTAGCAAATTTGCTATGATTATCGACGACCTTCCGGATAGTGGAGAAGTAACTCAGAAGAAAGAAATGGTAGATGCACCCTAATAATTACCCCCGAAGCTCACGGTTCGGGGGTTTTCTTTGGTAGATGGAGCCATAGACCATAACTTGGCTGTCAGCTAAAAGTAAAGTCATCTATAGCTTTAGCAATCATATAGAATTGTAAGCCATACCTTAGCTTCCGGATATCAATCCCATCAATCAGAAGAAATAAATGGTAGATGCACCCTAATAACTTCCCCCGAAGCTCACGGTTCAGGGGAGTTTTTTTTAGGTGCGCTTTCCGCGTTAAGAATTAAATTCGCCACGGGTCGCACCTGTAGATGTTGCCATCAGCTTCTCAGCTGGCTGTTAGCTAAGAGTAAATTTATTCCGTGGGTTTTGTTACTGATTGACTAGTAAATTGACTAGTAATCCTTCCGGATATAACTCCCATCAATCAGAAGAAAGAAATGGTAGATGCACCCTAATAATTACCCCTGAAGCTCACGGTTCAGGGGAGTTTTTTTTTTAGGTGCGCTTTCCGCGTTAAGAATTAAATTCGCCACGGGTCGCACCTGTAGATGTTGCCATCAGCTTCTCAGCTGGCTGTTGGCTAAGAGCAAATTTCTCCCTAGGTAAAGTCATCCATCGAATAGTAATCCTTCCGGATATCAATCCGATCAATCAGAAGAAATAAATGGTAGATGCACCCTGATAATTACCCCTAGGCTCAACGGTTTGGGGGTTTTCTTTTGGAACAGCTGTCCAATTGCAATCAAAGCTAATAGTTACCAGAGACATTCCGGCAATTTTTTCGACTATTTTATTGGTCATAGTTCCGGAGATTAGTGAAGTAACTAAGAAGAAAGAAATTAGATGCAACCTGATCAACACCCCTGAGATCTGATCGGGAGTTTTTTAGCAGTAGATAAATTGCGATCTATGTAACTAGTTACTAGAAGCACCGTCCAACAATATTTTTCACCCATTTACTTTTCTGAGTGGGGTTCCAATGTGGATGCTCTCACCGCCTAGAGTAAACATCCTTATTATAAGGCTACATTGATGGGATTGATGATTACTCAGAAAAGAGTGATTGGCAAGTAAATCCGCGCGTTAATCGTTTTTAATTCCAGCTCTGACGAGACTGGGTTTTAAAACTTCGCGCTTACTTGTGATCAAGTATCCCAGCTGTTAACAGCCAGAAATTTGGTAGTTTTTAGAATTAGTCCCAACCCAATATATCATACCTAATCTGCTAACCAATAGCTATGGCTTGGGAGAAAATGGCACACCTAGAGATACTCTTAAGCCGTCATTAATCGGGATAAACCCGTACAAAACGGTCAAGGTGCAATTTATTGTGGTCTAAGTGAGGAGTGGTCATACAGCAATTGGAGTCAAGCCTCCCACTCGTCTATTTAGACGTTCCTGACATCTCGATCAGGAGTTGCTTGAAAGCCCGAGCAAAGCTCATGTTTTGAGTCAAGCCATCCAAGCTCAACTGCATCTAGCAGACTCAGTCCCATACCTTCCAAGAAACGCGCGGTACGGCGCAACAATACTGCCTGCACCTCAGTTTTACTCATATACCGGGTGATATCCTTGTCCGTACCTCTGCTAAGGACATTTTTGGCAGCATTGTGGTCAGCCTGTAACACGACCCCATTAAATCTGGTAAAGTTGTCCCCGCTCCTTTTCCCCAACAGGGTTCCAGTCACGGAGTCAACTTGCGACGTGTAACTAGGCTGGACTTCTGTTACAACCGACCCAGTCCAATCAGCCCATTTCTGTAGGGAGTTCCGCATTACTCCTTTCATCCAACTATTAAGCTTGCGGGACATGGCTTTGGACTGACGTTTGGTCTTTATTGGTTGTGTTAAATCTGAGGCCGTAGGCCACGCTTCGCGAACAGCAAAAACTTTCAACGATTCCCCATTAAAAAGGGATTTAGATGCGGCTCCTATGATAGCCTTTAATACTGACTGATCTTGTCTGTAGCGCTTGTTTTCTGTCTTTCTGGTTAAATTATTGCGGAGTATCCGAGCAGACTTAGCTGGGTCTATCTTTTCTAGTTTTCTATGAAGTGCCCAAAGTTTCCCTCTATTGCGATTCTTCTCACATATACGATCAGACTTCTTGGTGGTTACTTTTCCTAGTCCTTTCCCGTGAGCCTGACCCTCTGAGTCATAGAAAGCCTCCGTGTACCCCTTATCTACTCCGACACTCCGACGTTCAGATGGAATTCCTACGGTTCCATGGTCTACCAGAAAGTGAATTTCAAATCTTTGCAGGAGTTGGTTATGGATTAATCTGATTTGTCCTTTTATTTTTCGATTAGACCTGACAACTATCCTGTTCCTCTTCCTTGTCCTTAATCCAGCTAGTTCTAACTGGTAAGTGTTACGGGAAAGTCTTTTGCATTTATAACCCACTTGTTGATAGACTATCTGGTTTTTCACCCAGGAATGTCCTCTCTGAAAATCCTTTCTAACAAGTCTGTGTAGGAGAGAGTTGTCCAGGAAGGCTAAAGTTTTAAGTTGTTTGCAAAGCTCCTTCCGTTTATTCTGGTTTTCCTTTCCAGGGAACCTTTTGTAGACCTTTTTTGCTACCGCATCTATACAGGCTGCCTGCTGAGCTGTAATGGCCTTGGCTACATCATTAATAGTCCAGTCCATTATTTTGGCAGGCAGCCCCAGGGTGTCGGGATTCCTGAAGCTTTTTACTTCCGGAATAGCCTTTTTCCAATCAAGGCCCCAATGGCTAATGCTCCCCAGTTTGTTATAAGACTCAGAGCGAACCACAGCAAGTTTTTTCATGGTAGACAGCAACTCAAGCTCAACCGACTCTGCCATCCCCACTACGGGGACGATTTGAGTCGATATCTTCAAAGTTGCGCCTACTTTTCTTGGCATGGTGACAAAACTCTGTGTCTTATGTCTTGATTATACTCTAGCGCTAGCGAAATGTCAATGTCGGATTTGTACGGTTAACGCCCGTTTTATCCCTATTTATTGGGGTTTGATTGCGAGACTATTTACCCTGGAGTAGGAGACGCTCCTCTATTTAATAGACCGACTACCCACTGATAAGTTCCATGTGCCAGCAAGTCTTTCACTAGTTCATAAGTAAGGCTATAGTTAGACCTTGGCACGGTCAGTCAAGATTTCGTAGCCATCAGTTGTTACCAAAACCGTATGTTCAAACTGAGCGGATAGAGAATTATCCACCGTAACGACTGTCCAACGGTCAGATAGGGTGCGTGTGAACTTAGTACCAGCATTCAAAATTGGCTCAATCGCCAAAGTCATCCCAGCACGCAGCTTGACATTGGGCAATTCGCGGGTGCGGAAGTTGAATACTGAGGGGTCTTCGTGTAGATTTCGCCCCACACCATGACCCGTATAATCCTCCACGATACTATAGCCATAAGTTTGGGCGTGGTCTTCAATCGCACCAGCAATGTCTAGCAAGTAGTTCCCTGCTTTCACCTGTTCGATGCCCTTGTAGAGGGTTTCATTTGCCACCCGAATTAATTGACTCGCTTCTGGTTTGACCTCTTCAATCGGAATAGTAATACATGAGTCTCCGTGAAATCCCTGATAGTAGGCACCTGTATCAACTTTCAACACATCACCACTGCAAATTACTTTCTTAGGACTAGGAATACCATGAACTACTTCGTGATTAAGGCAGCTGCAGATCGACCCAGGAAAGCCGTAGTAGCCTTTGAAACTTGGGGTTGCCCCCATCTGACGGATCCGCTTTTCGGCATAGGCATCTAAATCCGCTGTGCTCATTCCTGGCTCAACCATCTCAGAAATTTCTTTGAGTACTGTGGCCACAATAGTTGCCGCCTGCCGCATGATCTCAATTTCACGGTCAGATTTGATTTCAATCCGTCGGCGTTTTTTCTTGGGACGGGACGGATTAGTGGCACCGGCAAACAGGTTACTTAGAATGTTCATTTGATAATTATTAGTTAATAAAGAATTATTAAAGAATTATTATATCTTTCGATTTTCTTTCTATTTTCGGTTCGTAGCTCTATTGAGTAAAAATTCCTAACTAAACGTCCCCAAGAGCGTCAGCCAGTGATTTCGGTAAAACGAAGCGGCAACAATCTATACGGCAACCAGGTGGAAATTCTTGGTCCTTGTCGGATTGTGTATCAACCGGATAACCCTCTTGATTGTGGGGCTCGTCTGTGGATCGAAACTTTTAGTGATATTCACTTTATCGGTGGGAGTTTTCCGGCCACTGCCTAGTAGAGGGTGGGGTTATCTTTACCTTTTTCCTGTTGCTTTTTTCCATAACAACATACTGCTTATACCTAGGATGACTAAGGCAAAAATCCCTACGGGCAACCACCACTGTAATAATTGAGGCTCTGATGGTGTAGCATCCTCGAAGGATTCTGATAAGGATTCTGACTGCTGGTTAAATTGAGTTTCAGTGTCAGGACTTGGCACAGTCGCAGTTTTTTTCCCAGGAGTGACTGTAACGTCGTACTTGATCTCAAATGGCTTAAAACTAGCTCCTGATTTAGGAGTACCGCTTAAAACTAACTCATAGACTCCCGCTTTAGGAAAGACTAGATCAGCTCCAGGAATACCTTGATATTGTTCGGCTGATATAGCTTTCAGCTGTGGCTCAAGGATGGGGGAACTCCCTAAGTCTGATGAGGATTTAGAGTAAACCACGAGTTGACAGTCACATTGGTCTAGGGGAATTCGTTGGCCCCCTTGGCGAGTAAGGGCAAACCACGCTAAAGCCGGTTCTCTAGCGCGAGGATTGTGATTGGGTTCAATGTGGAAGGTAGCACCGACATCGGCAGACGTTTTAATGTTGTGAGAAATTATTGGAAAATACTGCTGAGTTCTGGGTGCTGAGTTTTCAGTAGAGGGAATGTTGGATCGCAGTTGAATGCTCATGGGGGTTAACTCCTAGTACTAAGTTTTGTTCAAAGATCCTTCTAGAGGTCTTAATCAGAACATGGCCGAAATAGAGAGGCGATCGTCGATCACAAATGAATCTTTTGATTAGAAATTGCTAAAAATTCACAATAATGATTAATGACTGATTATAATATTTACTGCGAAACCCAACACTGAAAGCTCCGTCTCTTTAGAGCGGAGATGAAAGTGACTAGCGACTAAAGTCGCCTAATAGAATTCTAATTAAGAACTTGAAACTTTTATAGCGCCATAGTATAATTGAGATATCGGGTACAGGCTGAAAAACCGAGGCACAACCGGGAGAGAGACCCGCAATTGTTTGACCTTAAAGTAGTAATGCCCGGAGGGCAGGGAAAATCCTCCTTAAAAACCCAATCATCAACTACCAATTGGTGTGTGAACCCAGCAAGATCACAACTTCAGAAAATAATGGTACGGCGGGGCACGCCGAAACCAAGTGAAACAGAGGAGCAACCGACTCTATAAGGCACTTCTCAAAAAAGTAGCTAAACGCCTAAGGAGACTAGCCCGCTGGGTCTTTCGTGAACTGAACTAAGATCTTAGTCTTGACGGGATTTCGGTTTAGATATTGCCATTTGGACACGGAGGTTTAAGGCCGGTCGTAGATCTAGGAATCCCCGTCTTTTTCAAGCGGGGAGTGTCAACATAGTTTACAGTTAATGAACATAAGCACGGAATGGTTTTAGATTTGCTGCTGGTCATGAGCCTAGGGTTTCTGGGCAGTTTTGGTCACTGTGTGGCGATGTGTGGACCTCTGACAGTGGCGTTTTCCCTATCTCAGCAGCAGGACAAGTCTCCAAAGTGGCTCCATCAGCTGGGTTTTCATAGTCTCCTTAACCTAGGACGAACAATTAGTTATGCTCTCGTCGGAGCTGCACTTGGGGGTATGGGTTCAGTCTTGATTGCCAGTGGTCAGTTGGCTGGGATTGGCAGTGGATTGCGCCAAGCCATGGCAATTCTGACTGGTTTAATGCTGATTTGGTTTGGCTGTGTGCAGCTTAAACCCGATTGGATTCCCCGTCTGCCCCTATTACATCCCCTATCTAAAGGGATTGGGCATCAACGGCTGACGGTCGCCATGAGTAAACTGTCTGGGGAATCTCAGTGGTGGACACCAGCCCTTTTAGGAGGAGTCTGGGGTTTGATGCCCTGTGGCTTCCTGTATGCTGCTCAGATTAAAGCAGCGGAAATGGGGAATCTCTGGTGGGGAGCAGCAACAATGCTGGCCTTTGGACTGGGAACGATGCCCATGATGCTAGGAGTGGGTGTATCTGCATCTAGACTCAGTGTTAGCAAGCGCAGCCAGCTGTTCCGCTTAGGAGGCTGGGTTACCCTCACGATTGGTATTTTAACCCTTCTGCGTACCGATGCTATGGTGGATTACACTGGTCATGGGGCGCTACTGTTACTGATGTTAGCTTTGATTGCTCGTCCGATTAGTCGTTTGTGGGCTGGGTTCTTACGCTATCGTCGGGCTTTAGGAGTGGGGGCATTTGTGTTGGCGATCGCTCATACATTTTTTAGGTTAGACCATGCCTTGAACTGGAAGTTAGATGCTATGGGGTATATGCTACCGCAGCATAAGTGGGGACTGTTAGCAGGAATTTTAGCCCTCGTGTTGATTACCCCAGCCGCCCTCACGAGTTTTGACCGCTTACAGAAGGGTTTGGGCAAGCTTTGGCGACGGATTCATTTATTGAGTATCCCTGCTTTAGTCCTAGCTGCAATTCATAGCGTGATGATTGGTTCGAGCTACCTTGGCCAGTTAGCTTGGACTGGAAACCACCAACTCAGAGCTGTGAGTTTAGGAATAATTACCTTAGGAGTTTTGCTAGTGCGATCGCGTATTGTTTGGTCAGGGTTATCCCTAGAAAAGTTCTACCTTCCCCCCAAATCTTAGTAATGGTTACTGATTCTACACTGAGCTTTGGAGCCATTCACTTCAGTATTATCTATTCAGTATTACCTATCGTTAGCGATATTTTCTCTGCTTCAAGCTAAACCCTATGCAATTTAGATGTAAAGTAGCTATAATCGGTAAATTTTTAGTGGGCTTTATGGGATTGCGAAATTGGTTAACTGCTACTGCTGTAGCTTGTCTGATTTGGGTGATCAGCTGGGCATTTGCGCCCCCTGCTTTTGCTAAGATACCCCTTAAACTGTTCGACTTGTATTCCCAGGAGTGTCCCTCAGAAATCGGGCAAGGCATGGTGACCGTTGGTGGGGGTTCGGCTAGGAAGGCTAGTTGCTATCTGATCAAGGGTAAAGCTAAGAATACCAAGAAAATAGACGTATTTGATGCTGATGTTTTTGGTCGTATCTACGATGCCAATGGCAATAATACCTTCCAAAACCGGGGTCGCGTAGGGTCAATTGATGAAGTGCCAAAAAATAAAACCATTGATTTTGAGTTTCGGGTTACGGTTCCTGCTAATGTAAAAACGCCTCTGATCCTTAAGAAGTTTAAGGCATCCGGTTTTAGGCACAAAATCGGTCGGTGATTAGCTTAAAGGGGGATTAAGCCCACGCTGACGCTTCCCTTTCAGACGTGGGGCTTCTCCCCGTTTAAGCTAAAACGCCCCAGCTAAAATTTGTAGAAGGAATATCGCCAGTATGGGAGAAAAATCTATACCTCCAAGGGGTGGAATGAAGGAACGGAAAATATTCAGGTAAGGGTCAGTAATTGGACTTAAGACAGAAGCGACCTGATTCGCCCAATCCATTGTTTGAAACCAAGTTAACAGAATTCGGACAATTAATAGAACTAGATAGATTTGGATAAAGCTCTGGAGAGTGCTAGCCAATAGTTCTGTAGCCATAGTATTTAATAAGCTTTCTTACTAAGTTTGTATCTTAATGTTAAGTTTAACGAATTTGATCACCCTGTGCCTGAATAGCAAGTCAGTAAAGCTTTAACATACCTACAACAGAATTTTTTCACGGCTCAAGCACCCGTTCCTGTGTATTTGCCTCAGCTTGACCTTTCACTGTGCTGACTTGTTGACGTACATCGTCAATTGCTGAATTCAGCTGGGCAATTTTGTCTTCCAAACTCTGACGTGCCGCTTCAATGCTTGCTTCTGCCTTTAGTTCGCGTCTTCTCGCCCTAATTGCCTTAGGGTCTGATCGCTCCGAATTTAACAAAGACTGATCTTCCTCATCGTTTTGATTACTTTTGCCAGCAGTAACCAAAGCGCCGATTAATCCACCTACCAATCCCCCGACTACTGCTCCAGTCAGGAATCCACTTGCAAAACCATCTTGCTGACTCATGTTGCTATGTTGCCCTTGATTTTAAAAATGCAGCTTTTATCCAGATTAACCCATCAAGTTTGAGAGGATCTTGCTGATTAGACAAGGGGTTTGGTACCAGCCCTCAATCATATTATATAGTATCGTATCGGAAGCCTTTTGAACAAGACTTTGAAAGCCCCGTCTGGTGAGCGAGCGGGGAGTGTGAACCTTGGAACCGTGATCAGGAAGTCTAGTTAGAGGTGTTCCAGGCAACACCTCTACTATCAGTTGGATACTATCAGTTGGATTTGCAGTCTAAGTCTGTCAGGGTAATAGGGGTTAGTTGCTGCTCAGGTCAAGTTCCAAAAGCGCGATCGCCTGCATCACCCAAGCCTGGTACTATATATCCCTTAGCATTGACTTCCTCATCAATCATGCCAGTGTAGATGGTCAAACTAGGATAATCTGCCCCCAACTTTTGTAAGGCTGGTGGTGCTGCTACCACGCTAATAATCCGTGTTAAGTCTGGTGTTGCTCCTCGTTTTTTAAGTTCTGACATTGCTAACATCATTGTGCCACCAGTAGCCAGCATTGGGTCGAGAACTAGGATTCGTGTATTTGGGTCAAACTGATTGGGTAAGGTATTCAGGTAAAAACTGGCTTGTAAGGTTTCCTCATTTCTGACCAGACCAAGGTGATAAACCGATGCCAAGGGCAGCAAGGTTTGGGCTCCATCTAATAGAGCTAGTCCAGCCCGCAAAATTGGCACAACTACGATGGGTACTTCTGGATTCACCATAGTTACCTTGCACGGAGCTAGGGGAGTTTGCACTGTTAGTTCTTCATTCGGCAACCAATCCCGCATTGCTTCATAGGTCAACCAGCGTCCCAACTCGGTCATAGCGCTTTTGAACAATGGAGGTGGTGTAGAAGCATCACGGGCAACCCCTAGCCAGTGCTTAACTAGAGGATGGGGTGGGACATAGACACGTAGTTGGAGAGTCATAACAGCTAGTAATTATAAGAATTAGTGAGAAACAAATTAGGTAGTGTTAGAGGAATTGGGCAGTAGGGTTTTTCGGAATAACCACAAGTCTTAATCTAGTTGATGATAGTTTCAAGTTTTACATTGATGAACACAGCATTAACGATAGTTTGCTTGATTTAAGCAAACCCTATACAAGTTGTCAAAATAGAGACAGCAATCAGAGGATTTGCGGATGCTTGTAACTATGCCAATAATACTCTCAAGTCGTCAATTACACGCAAAAACACAATACAGACTCAGATCTACACTTGAGGGTGTGGGTTGTGTGGTGGGGCGGGGGCGCGGGGTGTAATGATTGCCTTAGTTCCCAAAACGTTTTCCTTACAGGTTCGCCCACACCCAGTAACTAAGGCTAACAAGGCTGCTTGCTGACGGGGTGACAAACAGCCTTAAAAGCTTTACGGGGTGTGGGGTGTGGGGTGAGGGCGAACGGGTAACCCACCCCTAACCCCTCCCAGGAGGGGAAGATTTTGAGCTGGCGGAGTGACGACGGGACGGTTAAATCAGGTTTCGGAGCGATTGTTATCCAATGGCTCACTCCAAATTCCCTGTCAGCCATGCAAAGCGCGAGTGGGGGGAACCCCCGCATGAAGGCGCTGCCTTCCCAAGACCGTAATGGTGCGTTTTCCGCATTAAGAATTAAATTCGCCACGGGTCGCACCTCTGCATCGCTT
>NZ_CEYLVT010000042.1:16668-41529 GCF_982860115.1 Moorena sp. | reverse complement strand
GAATTAAGAATTAAGAATTAAGAATTAAGAATTAAGAATTAAGAATTAAGAATTGAGAATTAAGAATTGAGAATTGAGAATTGAGAATGTAGAATTAAGAATTGAGAATTAAGAATTGAGACTTCTACCTTCTGCATTCTACATTCTTAATTCTACATTCTGCATTCTAAGTTTCCTTTTCTAAACCTTGATGTTTTTCAAAGCAGTAGATAACTGGCGTAAGCGATCGCTAACTTCTAAATTCACTTCATGAGCCTTTAAATGCTCTGGTATTTCAGCCATTAATAAAGGATTTTCTTCTAACCATTCATTCTGGGCTACTCCTCGCCACACGGCTTCATATCGAATAAAGCGATCGCGCAATTCATCAAGTTCTTGTAGGCAAAATTGCTCAAACCCTGCGGCTTCAAAAATAGCCAAACGCAAATAGGTTTCAAACGCTTTGATATCCGTTTCAACTTCCAAGATTACCTCCTCCGCTGAATTGGTAGGTTTTGGTGGCACATCCCCAGAGACGTCACGAATACCTAATAGCTCATGGCGAAGCTTGGGATCATAGAGCAACTTTGACCCACGATTTACATATCGTTTTAGCACGCTGAAAGCCTTCTCTTCCCCACTGTAGTAATTATCCACTAGTTCGATATCCGCTCCCAGTCTTTTCACAATACGCTGACGAGTTTCACTACCTAAAGGGCCAGGAATTAAGGACTCCGCAACCGGACGGGCAAAGCGAAGAAATAACGCCGTCAAACTTCGACTTAAGACTTCCACAAACTCCTCGGGATTACCAATAAGTCGCTGCTCTAATTCCTGGGTTTTCCAGAGTAACGTGGTCAGATAGTCAACTAACTTTAATGCTTCTTCCTTGATTTCCAGAGCAAGTTGATGAGCAATATCTACTAAGAGGGTGCTAATGGTACCAGAAAGTTCTTTCCGCCAGTTATAGTCAGTTACTTTAGCATCAAATACACCGGCATTAGTTTCCTTAAATATTCGCTGTTTTCTTTGTTCGTTATTGGTCTTGATTTCTTCAAGTTTTGTCTCAATATCCTCGAGGTATCGAGACCGAAATTTTTCTACGACATCTGACGTAAGCGATTCTTCCCCTGCTGCCGTAGACTTCCGAATATTATCATTATAATAGTCGCTGAGGTCGGCTTTAATCGTTTTCCACTTTTCTTCCCACCACTGAGAAAATTCAATACGACGTTGATTTTCTTGTAATCGCTTGGCTTCGGCTGGATTCTCAGGATAACGCTTACTAACAATATCAAAAATTTCTTTTGATGTTGTTAATATTTTGGTGATTAAAGCGTCACAACGTTTTTCTAAAACAGTAACCCTTTCATTATTAATATAATCAGTAATGCGAGCCTTAATTTCCTGAATACCAGTCCCTTCCTGTCTTAAGGCTTCCTCATTTTCGATACCTGTGAGAGATTTAAGCTTATTTAAAATTGATTCCGGACTGCCAACACATTTAAATGTTTGTTCATTAGCCAAACCATTTAATACTAAATAAGCTCCCGCTGAACCATGGACAATTCGCTGAGGAGGTAATTGTGATCGTTGATACCAATCTTTTGATGCTACATCCAGATGTTCTTTAAGAGCTGCTGGACTAGCAAACTGATCAATCCGACTCAAGAAAACGAAAAGTTTATCTGCAACTGTCACATTCTTGTCACCCTGCTCAGTAAACTCAACAATTTGAAGTTCTGCACCCCGAATACTAGAAAATTGCTGCACAACAATGACAGCATCACAATCTGAGAGCATTTCTCTAGATTCATCTATATGCTTGGCTAAACCTGAGTCTAATCCAGGCACATCATAGAAAACAATACCTTCAGCTTGGGCGAGTTTATTAGTATACAGTCTAGCTTCTAATACTGCATGGGCGTATTGCTCATCAGCAACATACTTGTTAAGGTCTTTGTTAATGTCTTCAAGGCGACTAAATGGGATAGTTTTCCGACCTTCGCTACGAACTTGTCTTAATGTGTTTTCATATTTTTGGATTGTCTCTAAATCTTGTTTAGCTCCATCTCTATGCTTAGAATTACTCTTAGACTCTGACTCCAGTTCATGCAACAGACTAGTAAATTGTTCCTCGGTTTTAGGCTCAACTTCTAGCCTTTGCTGAGAATCTTGTTCAACGGAATAAATTTGTGTCGTTGTAAAGGTACAACGTCCCGCTTTTGCTGGCAGTAAATCACAATCTAACCAGGCATTGACAAAGGTACTTTTTCCCGCCTTTTCCAAGCCCACAACAGCAATCCGAAATTCTCGCTTCTTCAAGCGTTCAAGCTGACGACGAGCGGGTTTTTCTTCTTCCAACAGAACCTCTTTGAGGTGAGCAGGAACTCCGGCTTGAGGAAGCCTGGCTAAATCAACGGCGTGTCGCAGCACAGTTAAGGCGTCACCCAAACGAGTTTCATAATAGGATGAAGCAGTTTTCCAATCCATTTTTATAATCTATTTTATAGCGTTTATTGCATGTATCAGGTACACTAAGCAACCTCAAAGTCCCCCTTTTTAAGGGGGATTTAGGGGGATCCCTTGGTACCTTATGGGAAACAGAATTGCTATAATTCCTTAAGCGCAGATAAAAGTTTCTAAACCATCTAGGTTGGTAAGACGAGCAATTTTATCGATTTCAGCATCGCCATCAGGTAGATTTTTCTTAAGACTGTATTTTGTCTCCTGAGCAATCATCCCTTCACCTTCAAAAATTATCAGCTGGATATAAGCATATTCTTCACTGGAATAATTGATATTTTCTGTACTGATATTGAGGTTAACTTTTTGGTCAATAGCTTGGACTGAACCATCACATAAAAAATAAGACGCAGAGGAGATAAGTTCTTTAACACGATTTGAAGAAATCGGATAACCTTGATTCAAGCCACTTAATTGATGAGAAGGAACAACTAAGCACAAAACAGAAGGCTTTCTTGGTAATTCATTAACCCTAGGTTGAGCTTGCTCTAAATATCGGTTTCTATTGTTTACTTGAGGTGGCCTTAGATTTCTGTTTTCATTTAATTTATTTTTTTGCTCTAAGTTTTTAATTAAAATATATAATGCCGTAAGTATGAAAGCTACAGTAATAATTACTGTAAAAATTTTTGCATTATCTTTAACCGGATCAATAATTTTCATCAATTCTACTGCTTTACTTTCCATATCCTCTTTTATTTTTGGTATTCCCTCTGGTAAAAATGGTAAAAATAAATGATTTAATAATAAATCCTTAATTGGACTTGACAAGTAAGATTTACAAAATTTGAAGTCATTGTTGAAAGTTGAATTCTTATCTATCCCAAAATAGTGACAAATTTCTTCACTATTCTCTGGGTCTAGATAAGTGATCGCTGCATAGAGATACCCCCGATCACGATTTTTAATAGCCGCATAAATTTCCTTGAACTGTTCTTGATAAGTTGCTAGGGGCTCTTGGTAGTCTTGATTCATTTCATTGTCGTACTCCTCATGCTGGAGCTGATCATAAAAATTAGTAACTTAAACAGGTTACTTTATTAGCTTACAAAATCAAGATAAACTACCTCAGGACTTTTCCAGCTTTCTTAATATTCTCCTCAATTTGTTTAGCTTCCAGTTGTAGGGGATTCCAGATCGATAAGTCTTGTTGATGAGACAGTGTAGCTTGATCGTGGGCTTTGTCGAGGCGCTCTTGATAACGGTCTACAATTTCTTTTTGAGAAGATTCAACTCCAGTTATAAAGCTATTGATTTGAGATATAAACCAATTGGCGACCTGACTATAAATTTCTACTTCTGCCTGATTTTTTTGCAGTAGCCATCCTTTCAGGATGTCTTCAGTTTTTGGTAAGTGAGCATTATCACTAGAGCGTTCTTTGGTTTCGATATAATATGCTTTTCTTTTCCAAAGCCAGAGAGACCACCAGTCTCTTTTATGTTTTGGAACTTCAACATAGTCTAACCATGTTCCTTCTACAATTGGAAATCCTGCTTTAAATTCAAAGCTTGGCTGAAGTTCAATGTCAATTTTCACCAGTTGTGACCTGGAAAAGCTAATCCCTATATTAGGGGCAATACTGCTCATTCCTTCTTCCAGAATAGATAAGTAAGCGTTCAACAAGGTTTCCAAAGCATCACGCACTCTCCTCATTTCTCGCTCTAATATTTTTTTTACTGCTTCATTGATCAAAAGCTTCAAGATATCAGCTAACTGATTTAACTTATCATTGAGGTTGCTGAGATTACGTTTTTCTTGATCAGTACGTGCTTGGAACTCCTTTCCGTTCTCAGCTACTTCAGGAGAATATCCTAATTCAATTAAATCTTTAATTGTTCCTTCTAAAAGATTTAACATTGTCGGATTAGCAGCTTGAAGGGTTTTACTGTCTAAGCAGAGTTTGCCGTTATCCAAAGACTCAATTACAGGTTCCAATATTTCCTCTACCCCTTCTGTCATGGCTTTTCGCCATCCATAAAGGGGCACTAAGCTGTCTGCACGCTCTTGATAAGAGCTTTCTCTTAGTTCGCGAATAATATCGGCAATAATCTGATCTGTCCTTGTTCTAGGATCGATTGATTCCTGCTCTGGCGAAGCGCTTTGATCACTTTCTTCCATTAAACCTTCTAGAGCATTTTCAATCTGTTCAAAAGGCCCTCTTAGTTCTTGAGCTTTTTGTGAAATAAACTGACTGATGTCTTGCCGAATTCGGGCAATATTATCACATTCTTTTTGGTAGTTTTCTTCTGAACTATTAATAAAAGCATAAGTTGTTTGTATAGCCCATTCTGCTACTGCATTAGCTGCTTTAGCTTTAAAGCGGTCTACAATTTGTGGAATAACTAATTGTGGAAAATTTTGATCGATATGGTCTTTCAGGTATTTCTGAAATTCCTCTGCGTAAGAGGCTTCCCAAACCTTCTCGGCAACATGGTGGCGTTGATGGTTTTCCCATTTTTCTACTTTTCTGGGTAAATCTTCTATAATATCTTCTGGGATTAAGAAGTTAAACATACTGTCAATTTTTCTAGATGCTTGAGTGCTTTTTTGCTGATTAGCACTCTTCATCTGAATCGACAATAAAGCTGGTAATGCACTCATTCTGATGACTTGTAAAGCACTAATATCTTCTTGATATTCTTCTAGCTCCTTGGTTAACTTCTGTTTGATATCGTGAACAGTTCTTTTAAAAAAAGAGCTTTCACTATCCTGCCAATTTTGGTCTTTACGAAACTCATCAATCCGATTCATCACAAAGAGCATGCGGGCTGGTGAGCCTCCTAGTTCTTTGACCTGATCAACCACTTCTTGAAGTAAGTTACTAACTTTTTGTCTATCGGTTTCTGCACTATTATAGGTAACTATACATAAGGCTTCTTTACATTTTCTAATCACAGAGCCATTCCCTTCATCACCCACATGAGCTAAACCGGGAAGATCCATGATTCGCACTTTGGTTTTTTCAGGCAAATCAAGCAGTTTAGGATCAGCTACAAGCCGGAAAGGATAATATATCGTTGTTTGTGGACAAGCAACACTGGTTTTTCCGTCTCGATTAGCTTGAAGATAGGACTTCATGACTTGGTCTAAACGGTCATAAATGTCTTCGTCTGTGAGATTTTGCCATTCTCCACATTCCCAAAGTGCCCCTGGGGTTTGATCAATTTTCAGAGATTTCGTTTCACTATATTCTACAATCACAACCCCTGCACTCATTTCTTGTACAGCAACTGGGACAATTTCTGCCCCACACAAGAAGTTGACCAGGGTACTTTTCCCACTGCTAGTTGTCCCGGTTGTCGCTAAGGTAAGAACCGGTTCACTGAGTTCTTTTACTAATTCACGTACCGCCACCTGGAATTGGCTGTTTAACTCTTCGAGTTCACTATAGTATTCTGCGGGTAGCTGTTCACGAATCTGCTCCTGAAAACTACCCCATTCCTTGTAAACATTCCCAATCGATTCTTCAACAGCTTCAAAAATCTTTTTGATGTTGCTTCTCATTATGCTCAAAGCCTTTAGTGTTGAGTTGGAACGATAGTAGAGCAACCTATTAGCATTTTTTAGTGCTTAGTTTAAGCCTTTACTTAGCTTTTTAAGCTTTCTAGAAAGCTAACATGAATACTACAAAACCGTCAATATAACTTACAAAATGAAATATTTCTTAATCTAGGCAAAGACATAGCGCTACGCCCAAGGGCAAAAGGCAACAGGCAACAGGCAACAGGCATAACAGCTTTTGAACTTGTATCAAGTTCAAAAGCTGAATGGGTAGTGCTTTAAATGAGATGTAAACCTAAAAGGTATTTTTTGACTGTCCAATAAAACTCCAGACCTCTTTTCCCTATTGCCTTTTGCCTATTGGCTATTGCCTTTTTTAGCAATACCTGTGTTTACAAATCAAATAAAAAAACGCTGATTATGTCTGTGATGGACTGGTAGTTTCAGGGTCTAAGGGAGTATCTGAGGTAGATTTCTTGGTAACCCAAGCGGTAATAATATGAGAAAGTAGTCCGATTGGTCCTGCAAATAAGCACAGCACTAGGGAGTGAATAGTCCAAATACCAGCCTGTTGCCCTTGCCAATAAATCCAACGCCCTACAAACAAGTCCAGAACTAGGAAGTGTATCCAGCCAGTAGCAGCAACGGTTTCGTCACTAAAGAAGTGGGCAATATCGGCTAACTGAGGATTCGATAAGGCTTGGGCTGATTCTGGTGTAATGCTATTAATGAATAAGTAAATATACAAACCTGCTAGAGCTACGAAGGGAAGATAGGATTCCATTACTCGCTTGGTCATGCCCCAATTTGGAAATAAAATCATTAGGAGCCAAAAGGGCAAAACGAAGATATTGGCAATATTAAACAGTTGAGCGATAACCATATTTCTGAGTTTAAGATTTCAACTATTTAATATAGCAATTATCTAGAATTTATCAATTCGCTGAGGTGCAAAGTTATTGGTTTTAGGGAACAGGGAGCAGGGAGTAGGGAGTAGGGAGTAGGGAGCAGGGAGTAGGGAAAAAATATTGTGACTTCATAGCTATGATAACTGCTATCAGTGTTAGCCAGAGCATTGGAGATGATGGGTTCGCATTAATCTGTTGTGTTAATCTGTTAGGCTAATCTGTTCAGGTTCATTTTCCACAGTTGGATGTTGGTTAGACCAATAACATTGTTATTGCTCGTCCCAAACGCGATCACTGGCGACATCTTACTATTAGGTCGCCCCTGGGGATAATTTTGAACAAATTCCACAAGACCTGTGGAATTTAAGCTATAACTATTCAACGGTAAAGGTTCAATAAATTATTATAAATCCGATGATTAACAACCAAGACGGCTCTTTAGCCACTACACTAAAGCAACGGCGTCAAAAACTGGCTCAGCTGGTGGATTTTCCGGTAATGCTCTGGTCTGGACATCCTAGTCCTCGGAATTTCCGAGCCAATTCGTTCCCTTTTCGGGCTAGCAGTCACTTCTTGTATTTTGCTGGTTTACCCCTAACTAATGCGGTAATTGGCCTCAATGATGGCAAACTGGATTTATTTATGGATAAGCCAGCCCCTGGTAGTGCGTTGTGGCACGGAGAAACGCCTTCACCTGAGGAAATTGCTGAGATGATTGGGGCTAATCGGGTTTTTTCCCTTTCAGAATTGCGTTTGCATTCTCAGGGAGCAGCAACCATTGCTGTTCAAAATCCCACTACTTACTCCCAACAACAGGAACTATTAGGTCGTCCTGTGGGAGCCGCTGATGCTCCAGAAGGGATTGACTTGGATTTAGCGAAAGCCATTATATCCCTAAGGTTATACCATGACGAGGGGGCATTATCGGAATTGCGCCAAGCGGCTGAGGTTTCGATTGCTGCTCATAAAGCGGGAATGGCAGCTACTCCCAAGGCTAAACTGGAAGCGGACGTGCGGGGAGCGATGGAATCGGTAATTATTGCCCATAATATGACCCGTGCTTACACAAGTATTGTTACGGTTCATGGGGAAGTGCTCCACAATGGTGAGTATCACCATTCCCTGCAACCGGGAGAGTTACTGCTGGCGGATGTAGGAGCAGAAACCCCTATGGGTTGGGCGGCGGATATTACCCGTACTTGGCCGGTGACTGGTAAATTTTCCCCTACTCAGCGGGATATATATAATGTCGTCAAAGAAGCCCATGATTTCTGTATCAAGAATCTTTACCCTGGGGTGGAATATCGAGAGATTCATATGACAGCAGCAGGGGTGATGGCTGAGGGATTGATAGATTTGGGGATTCTGCGAGGAGACATCTCGGATTTAGTAGAAATGGATGCCCATGCTTTATTCTTTCCCCATGGTGTTGGTCATTTGCTGGGATTAGATGTCCATGATATGGAAGATTTAGGGGATTTGGCAGGCTATGCACCAGGACGGGAAAGAAGCGATCGCTTTGGCTTGGGCTTCCTGCGACTAGACCGACTGTTGGAAGCAGGAATGTTGGTGACAATTGAACCAGGATTTTATCAAGTTCCAGGAATTTTAAATGACCCAGAGCGACGGTCAACCTACAAAGATGTGGTTAATTGGGATAGATTGGCAGAATTTGATGATGTGCGGGGAATTCGGATTGAAGATGATGTGTTGATTACCGAGACAGGAGCAGAGGTGTTGACCGCTGGCTTACCGACTAATCTAGAGGCAGTTGAGGATTTGGTTAGGGGAGCATAAGTTTTCGGGTGTGGGTGAACAGGTGAATGGTGCTGATAGCTATCAGCTTAAGCGCTACGCGCACGCTACTTGAGGTGCTATCAGCTATTAGCTGAATGCTTACATGGTGGTATTACGTTGACAGACATGATTTTGAAAAGATCTGATCTAATCAGGTCTTTTTTAGATCTTATCTAAATCATCAGTGCTCGAATATCATAACTTGAATCAATAAACAAGATCCAGGTGCGATCAATTTTTTTGCTGGTATTCACTACACTGTCTGAGATAGTGTTAACTTTGAAGAATTTGCCTTGGCTTACGATAACATTTGTAAATACTTAGCAGAACAATACCCATCGGAGTTTTTTCAGTGGGTATTGGGTGAGGCACCTGATGATATTCAGGTACTTAAAACGGAATTAAGTGCTGAACCAATTCAAGCTGATGCTCTGAGTTTACTCCAAAGTACTAACCAAATTCTGCACCTAGAATTTCAAACCCTACCCCAATCCGAGCCACCATTACCATTTCGGATGTTGGACTACTGGGTCAGATTACAACGAAAGTACCGATGTCCCATTGAGCAGGTGGTAATTTTTCTCAAGTCTACGAGATCACAGATGGTATTTAATAACGAATTTAGGGATACTAACACCTGGCATCGTTATAGAATAATTCGTCTGTGGGAGCAAGACCCTCAACCACTGTTGGCCAATCGGGCTCTATTACCCTTGGCCACTTTAGCTAGGAGTAATCGGCCTAATCTATTGTTAGAGCAAGTCGTTGCTGAAGTCGATAGAATTGAAGAACAAGGTCAACGAGGAACCCTAGCGGCCTGTGTGGATGTACTGGCTGGTTTACGGTTTGAGAAAGAGTTAGTCCGTCGATTGTTATCCGAGGAAATTATGGAAGAATCAGTCACCTATCAAGATATTATCCAAAAGGGACGCCAGCGCGGCAAGCAGGAGGAAGCGGTATTAATTGTTATCCGTTTACTAACCCTGAGGTTAGGTTTACTTGACCCTGTGCTCCAACAGCGAATTGAGGGATTATCCATTACTCGATTGGAGGAATTGAGTGAAGCCTTGTTGAATTTTGAGACAGCAACGGATTTAGCGGTTTGGTTGGATCAGCAGTAGTAGTGGGCCTGACCACAAACTATGCTTGACTATACAGAGTTTTTCATAACTATTAAGTGCGCTTTCCGCATCTAATTATTAAATTCGCGCTTTGGTGCGCTTTCCGTGATGGCGAACGCGCCCCGCGTGACCTACGGTCAAGGGATTGCTCGCCATCACGGGTCGCACCTATCGGCAAAGCCGACGCTACGTGAACGGGTCGTACCTCAGGTACACAGGATTTTTTTCTGTTCCCTGTTCCCTGTTCCCTACTCCCCACTCCCTAACATCCACAACTTGTGCCCTTCACCCAATTAAGAACTGCTATACAATAACTAAAGACCAATGACCAATGACCAATAACTAATGAACACATTGCGTCGGTGCTTAATCTTAGGTCTAGCCACCCTACTCACAATCTTTGGAGTGATTAGCTGCCAATCTCACTCCCAAAGTCAATCAGCAACATCCGGTAACCTCACCCTGGAAACAGCAGGATTAACCCTAGAAACATTAGGATCTGGGATTTACGGACTAATCGCTAGTACAGACTTTCCCGCCCAAGACCCTAACGCAGCAATTTGTAATGCTGGGATTGTGATTGGTAGCGATGGAGTCCTGGTAATTGATCCATTTCAGAATGAAGCACTAGCTAACTTAGTCTTCTCAACTGTTGAAGACTTAACCGATAAACCGATCAAGTACGTTCTCAACAGCCACTATCACTTTGACCACACTGGTGGTAATTCCGCTGCCAAAGCTAAAGGTATCCCCATCATTGGGCGGGGACCAATTCGAGAATTCATGGAAGATCGTAACAAACAATACGACCCCAATCCTACTCCACCAAACGTAATAGTTAATAGTGAGAGTAAGATTTGGTTAGGCGATCGCGCCGTAGAAATTGAACAAGTAGAAGGTCATTCTGGGGGAACAGATATTGTGGCCTATGTTCCCGATGCCAAAATTATGTTTACCGGTGATATCTTGTTCAATCAGCGCTTTCCCTACACTGGGGATGGTAATATTCGTAAATGGCAGAGTACTTTATCTGAGCTGAGGGCAAACTATCCCGATGCGCGTCTCTTACCTGGCCATGGTCCGATTACCGATAGCAGTGGCTTAGACACCTTAAAAACTTACTTAGATCAACTGGAACAATTGGCGTTAACTTGGAAAGAAAAGTCTCTGACTCAAGAACAAGTTCTTGCCAACTATTCCCAAATCCCTGCTGCTTATAAGACTTATAAATTCCAAGGATTATACAAAGATAATATCGAAACAGCTTATAAGCAAATTACCGTTGAGCGTTGAACTTTTCAGTTGCGTAGGGTGCGTTAGGGGTGGGCTAACCTTGATTTTCTGCCTCTTCGCCAGCTTTGAAATAGCCCACCCCCGTAACCCACCACCCAAACAGCAAAATAGCTATGAGAAACGCTAGATCATGACTAATCAAGAAGAAGACCCATTAAAAAGCAAACTAGAGAAAAACTTACAAGAGTCCCAATGGCTACAGAAATTTAAACAACTGAGTCAAGGACTAAGCCAAATTAAGACAGACATTCCTCTAACTCAACTCTGTAAGCTAGAGTGGGTTACTGCTACTGACAGCTTAATCATTCACTGTCCAAATCCAGAAGTAAGGGATGGATTGTGTAAGCTTTCATCCCAGATTGCCCAAATCACTATTGGCGCAAAATGCTTTATTATTAGACATCCCGACTATGAAGACGTTACTATTAAGCCAGTGTAATTATTTGCTATCATTCTATTAACTATCAGCGAACAGCGATTAGCGCTATGGGCACGCTACTTGAGGTGCTATCAGCTATCAGCTAATGCCCTACGCACACAGCTTCAGTCTATCTTTCATATCCTTCGCAGCTACCGCGTAGCCTCCGTCTGCACCATCCACAAAATGTACTTGGCGTCCATGGTGCTCACATACCAGACAGGTCATCAGTGCTCGGTCTGAAATATGCAGACCATACACTAACTTACCTTGTTGATAATTCTTTTCTAAATAGTTTGTTAATTGTTTTCGTTGTGCTTCATTGCCAGCAATCACCATGCGTAACATATCATCAAACTTTCTGTAATCCGTTGCTGCGATAGCATTTCGTTTATAGGCTCCCCAGTCTCCATCTGGAAATTTCACCTTCAACGTCATCAACAACCAGTCCAAGATATTTTTAAACCAAATTTTAAAAAAATAGAGCATCTTATGGCTCAGCTTATTCGACTGGGCGCACAGCCAAGTTTGAGCACGCAATTTTTGAGCATTAAACCCTAGCTTAAAATAGTTTTCATCAACTGGATTTAAAACCTCTTCAGTTCCATAAATATTGTCAATTTTTTTAATAATTTCTCGATAAGTTAAATTAGCTAAATCTCCTTGATTAGACGTTGCTTTGACAATCAAGCTGATCGTTTCACCATATTTACTAGGAATATCTTGCCAGGGACACTCCAAATTAGAAAAATCAGCTTTAGCATTATTACTAAGGTTTTGGTAAAGGTAGAGGTGACTCGTATTTGGATGTTTAATCAATTCAGTAGCATAACTCAAACCATCTCCAGTAAATATAGCCTGATAAGAGTTGTCAGATACCTTGAGCTTGGCTACTTTAACATCATAATCATTAACTCTTATTTCAGACATAGGTACTGCACCCACCCGCAATTCCATCCCAAATTCTTCCCTGGCTAGCTGACTAGTGGCTAACAACGCTTCCCGAGTAGGACCAAACAGAGAAGGAGGAATCAAAAGAGTTGCTCCATCTCCCCCAAACACAAAAGGAATGTCTAAATTACCTGCTATATTTAAAACAGCGGCAATAGAGGAGGCTCCTAATAGGTTAACCTCTTTGTATAATCCTGATTCAATAGCTTGAGTCGAACCCATAATATCGGTAATTACCACATACCAATTCCTGGGAACCGATTTAAACTTCCGAGAGTCAGTAATATCAATGAAGTTTTCTAAAAGAGGTAAATTAGCATAAAAAAAGTCTGTAGTCATGGTTGAATATAAGGGAATAACAAACTTTTTACTAGGGTGAGAACACCCGGAAAGTGACTTATATAAAACCACAATAACTGCTACACCATAGCAACCGTCAACTGTTAAAGGTTAAGAATAATATATCGAATAAACTAATAAAGTTAACTATTGATTTTTTTTAACGATTTGTGTCTGAAAACAAACAAAACACTCGTTCCCTAGCTGGCATTGCCGGGATTGTCGCAGTAGCCACCATTATTAGTAAAGTATTTGGCTTAGTTCGCCAACAAGCCATGGCAGCAGCCTTTGGAGTTGGTCCAGTTATCAACGCCTACAGCTATGCTTACGTTATCCCTGGGTTTTTATTAATCCTCCTCGGTGGCATTAACGGACCGTTTCATAGCGCCTTAGTTAGTGTTCTCGCTAAACGAGATAAATCAGAAGCCCCACGGCTGGTGGAAACAGTAACTACCTTAGTCGCGTGCATCCTGTTACTGGTAACCATTGCTCTAGTGCTATTTGCTCCAGTCTTAATTGATGTTCTAGCACCAGGGTTTCAGGATACCCCAGAAGGGTTAGAAGTAAGAGCGATCGCAATCCGGCAATTACAGATTATGGCACCCATGGCAGTGCTAGCCGGATTAATTGGTATTGGCTTTGGTACTCTCAATGCTAGCGATCAATACTGGCTACCCGCCGTCAGTCCTTTATTTTCCAGCATCACCGTCATTGTTGGCTTAGGAATATTAGCCCTACAGTTGGGCAAAGAAATTAGTAATCCCGATTTTGCCATGATCGGTGGGATTGTCTTAGCTGGGGGTACCCTTGCTGGAGCAACTCTTCAATGGGTAGTGCAGCAAATCGCTCAGTGGCGCAGTGGCCTAGGTAAAATACGCTTACGATTTAACTGGGGTATCCCTGGAGTCAAAGACGTGATGCAGGTCATGGCTCCGGCCACCTTTTCCTCTGGGATGCTGCATATAAATGTCTACACCGACTTATTCTTTGCCTCTTTTCTGCCCCAAGCCGATGCTGCTGCTGCTAGCTTAAACTATGCCAATCTTTTAGTAAATACGCCTCTAGGCATTATCTCCAATGTTATTCTAGTCCCCCTACTGCCGATATTTTCCCGACTAGCCGCTCCCGAAAATTGGCCAGAACTCAAGCAACGGATTCGCCAGGGAATTCTGCTTACTGCCTTGACAATGTTACCGTTAAGTGCATTGATGGTAACCTTAGCCATGCCCATCGTGCAGGTAGTGTATCAGCGTCAAGCCTTTGATGCTAATGCTTCTCGGTTAGTCGCATCAGTGCTCATGGCTTATGGGATGGGCATGTTTGTCTACTTGGGACGGGATGTGCTAGTGCGGGTATTTTATGGTTTAGGAGATGGACAGACACCCTTTCGTCTGAGTGTGATTAATATTATTCTCAATGCTGTACTAGATTATTTTCTAATTGATGCCTTTGGCACACCCGGTATTGTATTTGCCACCATTGGTGTGAATGCCTTTTCCATGGTAGTGCTGTTATGGCTATTAAACCGCAGGCTAAATGGCTTACCTTGGCAAGAGTGGATGTTGCCAATTCTAGGTTTAGCTGTCAGTAGTGTAATAGCTGGTGCCGTAAGTTGGGGAGTAAGTTGGGGGTGTGAGCAACTATTAGAAACCAGTATTATTTGGGTAAAGTTGCTGCAATTGAGTTTAGCTGGATTAGTAGGCTTAGGTATATTTGGTTTGTTAGCAACTCAGTTGAAGTTACCAGAAGTCGATATGTTTGTAGCTCGTGTGCGCCAGAAGCTGGGTCGTTAACAGTATATAATCCTGTTTAGGTCTTCAGCTGAGAAAGGCAGACTCAAAATACTATTCTGAAAATATGTCAGCTATCAGCTTATGGGTTAGTTCACAGCCTCGAAGTCTGTGCCACTCTACTTAATCGGTGCTTTTGAATAAGTGATGCAGAGGTGCGACCCTGGTTGACTGACAAAACATTTCAGATTGACTGCTAAACAAGGGTTTCAGCACTTTCCGAACGAACCCTGCGAAGCTCTTTAGTGGCAAGGCTTGAAGGCAAATGATCAAGCTGAAAATCTTAAGCCCAACACGATCAATGCATAAGTGCATTTCCTGTAAGCTCTAGAATCCTTGTCTATAAAGAGTTTCAGGCTTTTGCTCGTAAACTTTTTTCAGTCAACCAGGGTGCGACCCGTGGCAAATTAAATTCGCCAACGAAAAAAGCACCGATTAAGTAACTTATGGGCTGAAATTATTACCCAGTAAAGATTTCAGCTTGCATGTAACCCCCCCAGATCACTAGAATCGGATTCTAGAGGATAATCGCCCTGAAAACCTAGTTGCACTCTGTATCGGGTCTCACTTAGCCTATAATCAGAGCGGTTTGTCTAATGTCTCTCCTAGAGAGTTGTCATTGTTGTAGGTGGCTACGCAGTTGAGTTACTCCATCAACCGATAACGGGGGACGTGATCAGGGTGAGATTACAGGGTTGCTGGATGGATTGGTTTAGCGATCGCTTTTACTAGGGGTTATTCTTGTGGAACAATGAATGTTGGTTATTTTTGACAACCTACATGCATGCTCTTTGGAAAGCATTTCAACCTGTGGTTACTGAATTAACAAAAATATACAGACAATAATAACAGTTCTTGAATATAATGGTTTCACCAGAAAAAGAATGCCCAGCTTTTAGCTACCCAATCAGTTGCAGTGAGTGTCCTATGGTAAATCAGGAGTGGCACATAGATAGGCTTTTGCAAGATTTCGCAAAAGCCAAAGCTCAACAAGATTTTGAAGATGGAAAAATTGGCTTAAAACTTGAAATGAGAGAACTGTCTCCTCACCAAATATGTTGGTTGTTTTTACTGCTTTTTGGTTTCAGTGTTGAAGAAATTGAAGCTAAACTCAGGAGGCGACATCTCAAAGCTGATTTATCGAAAACATTGTTTAAATATGCTCAAAAAATAACAAAAAAAAAATTAATAACTGGGCACAGTTTAGACTTTATCTTGAACGTTATGGCTATAGAAGGAGTTCTGAAGAATTATTAGAAATCCATCTTTCCCTTAAAATACCTAGGAGTTATCAAATTAATCAACAGATGGTTAATCAAATTAATCAAGAAATAGTTAATCAAATTAATCAAATGATTGGCAATGGCACGATGAAACTAGTGGGAAGTTATGAAGAAGGAAAAACAGATGATGAGCAATAATTACATGAGTGAGAATGAAGAGCAAAATACTGTACTAGTCCTGCAAGGCAATTATCAACAATTTGAGCAGCTTCAATCTCTGTTCCAATCAGGTGAACTAGAAAAATGTCTCGGTATTCCTGTATTAGAATTACAGGTAGCTTCTCAACACAAAAATCCTGATTCCATTTCATCACATAAAAACCCAACATCCACAACTTTATTCTCATTAAATGCTGGAAGGGAGAAGAAAGGACTCAATTTGAGGCAATGGTTTCAAAATAACTTTTCTCCAGAGTGGCAATTATTCCCAGTTGTTGCACCAGCCGCCTATAGATCTGTTAGTGATGAAATACCTAGCGAAGCTGTTATTCGAGCGAAACAGATCAACTTAGGTGATGCTGTGACCCTAGTACTTGTAATTAGTCTATCTCCACCAAATGAGGATGGTGAAGTTGAGATTATCATCAAAATTTGCCCATGTGGGTTAACAAAGTATTTGCCACCAGGCTTAACAATTACGGTGCTGGATGAATTAGATGATGTTTTTGAGGAGCTACAAGCAAACGAAGAAGATCCTTGGCTCGGACTGCGATTCAATGCTAGCGAAGGTCAATTTAGCATCAAATTCACCCTAGAGGAGGTCAGAGTAGAAGAAAAATTTGAGATTTAAGTGTGTGCCAACACTGCTTGGCAATCGCTAACAGATAATTAGGGCTTGCTGATTAACCCTCAAAGCATTGACAGATAAAGGTTTTAGCCTTTTTTGGTCGAAAAAAGTGCCAGCAAATCGGTCGAAAAAGCTCAAAAAATTAGCATTTTGGGCAGACAAGAGCAGAAAAATAAAGGGACAATTATTCCTTCTACCTCCTATATAATTCCCATTTATCCTAACTCCTGACTCCTAACTCCTGACTCCTACTCATACCAAAAGACTGTTTCAGCAAACCCTAAATAAAACATCTGAAGATATTTTTTCGGGTTGAATAGATAGAACGATGGGACATAAGTCTTGCCAGTGCTTACGAATCACTTACCAATTGAGTTTTATCAAGATATGGTCAAGCAATTAATGAGTATCGCACCCAACAATTTACCATATTTTCAACGTTGTTATTTTTATAAAGTCCAATAACATGAAGGGGGAGGGGGCGCAATGCATCCCCTCCCCCTTCTGCAATAATTTGGAGTTTATGAAAAATCTAAGCTTGGGATCACCAATAGCAAAGTAGTACAGAAATATTTCTGATCAATTAAAAGACAGACCTGTACTAACTAAACAACATGGTAAGTTAAACCAACCTAAAGAATAAGTGAACACCAATTTTTGCTACAGGAGTTTCACCAATTGCCCAGTAAGGTCTTCTGATGTAGTTAGCATAGTAATGGTCTGCTCCGTTACTGATATCAGCAAGTTCTCCAGCAACTACTTTCTTGGCAATCTCAAGACACTCTTTGAAAGTTGGATCTGAAGTTGTAACTGATTTTATTTTTACTAGGTTAGAGTCATTTTTATTCCAACAGCTAAACTGGAATTTTTGCAAGCATACTTGGCTAATCTTTGATGACCAATTGTATTTAGGAGATTTGGATGCACGGTTGCGAATTACCCAACCGATTGCAACCTTACCCTCATAGCTTTCACCCCTGGCTTCTCCCCAGATTGTCCTAGCCATGATCTCAATATCTTCTGGTGTAGCAGAGATAGCTTGAGCCTTGGGCTGGCTTGGTTGATTGGTATCCTCTAACCACCTAGACCACAGCAGGATGAAGTCAAAAGAGTGGCTTCTGTTTTCTCGATACTGGCGACTATCCTTGACAAGGCTCATTAGTTTGAGGAATTGCTCAGGATAGTAAATCACTACACATCCAGCCGACCACCGACCAATGGAACCAGGGGAGACAGACCCATTCCATCCTTTACTCTTAGTAGTGTGAAGATTAATCCCTTTCCCAATTTCATAGGTTATTTTATCGTCCCTAAGAAAATTGCGATTTTTATCACGCACCAGACGGGCTGTATTGCTCTTCTGTGCCAAAGCTTCATAGCCTTTGTGTGTCCCTACTTGCCACAGTTGTTTGTGATAGCCAGTGTCCAGACGAGCAGCTCCCTTAGGATTCAATAAATTAATCAATGTGTAATAATGCCCTGGCTCTGTCGTGGCTTTGCAGAGGATGTCAAAATGAGGTTCGCCAGTTTGGTTGAAGGAGAGTATCCCTACCAGGTCATTCCACTGATCCCGCCTATCCAAGTTGAAAGTGCCATCGAGGTTCATTCCCTCGATACCGATAATATTGATGTCTCCCTCTCGTTTGTGAAGTTGGTATTCCCTTACTTCACAGCAAGCAACAACTTGTGCTGCTAGTGTATCTTGGCTAAGAACTTTTACTGCTGTTTGTGTCATAGCTTTCTAGACCTTATTGACACGCAATTTTTTTAATCGTGTTTTGTCTGTGATTTAATGCTAGCTATCGTTAACATGATTTGTAGTACAACGTAGGTTGGGTTTGTAGCACAACGTAGGTTGGTGTAGATGTAGTTTATGTGTAGATGTAGTTTATGCAGTGTTCTTAATTCTTTCCGTTTTAGCTATGACTGACCCGGGTAAAATCTTTCCAAGTCTTCGGTACTTCAGTAGAATTTTGGTAAATCACTGGTAACCAACTGCCATAGGGAAATTCATTTTCCATACCTTGCAGTTTCTCCCGTGCTTCCCTCACAGCAAGATATAAAGATTTACCACGGGAAAAAGCTTGGAGAAAGTTTTTCAAAAACTCCTGCGCCACTACATCTGGCACTGGCTCTCGCATAAAGATAACCTGGGGAATGGGCAAATCTGCCAGCTGGCGTGCAAAACCAAAGCCATCACAGGAGTTGAAAATTGCTAAATGCAAACCGTATTCAATAGCTTTTCTCAGAGCATTCCTCAGCTCTTCCAGGGTTAGTTGCTCTATTTTATTGAGATTAATCAGACCTTTACTGCCATTGGTTATGGTTTGACTATGCCCAGAAAAACAGAGTATATCCCAACCTTTTTCATTCCAAAGGTGCTGATTTAATTCTGAACGTTTTGGCTCTACCAAAAACTCTGTTTCGGCATTGGGTAGTTTTTCTAACACCCTTCTATCTTCTTGTACATCAATGCCTTCACTATTTCCTAGAATTGCTAATATTCTGACATGATTTCTGGAAACTATTGATTTGGTAATGTTTACTCCAGATTGCAAACTCCAGGCTACTTCTGCTTGGCGGTAACTATCAAAAAAATTCCACAAGTGCCACGGTAAGCGTTGCAGTTCAATATTTTCTGTTTGAATGATCATCCTTACAGAGTCGGATTCGTTAAGTTTTTCCCGGAGTGTATCAGCTATATTACGAAATCCTTCGGAGTTGAGCCAAATATTGAGGTGCCTTTGCAAGTCTTGGCTGACTTGATGCAGTTGTCTTGGTGAGATATCAGTCAAATTATCTTTTGGACGCTTTAGTTGTCGGCTGACCATACTCTGATACCTATAAATTTTTTGCCACCGTTGATAGAGCTGAATAATTTTTGTGTCCCAAGGCAAAGTTCCTTGGCAGGAGGCAAGTAACTTAACATCTTCTAACCAAATTTGAGCTATAACAGATTGAAAACCGTTCTCCGAGTCACCCCAACCCAAAATAATTAAAACTAACTTATTATGCTGTTGGTTTACGGGATAAATCATTTCTGATCGATCAGGACTGATAGCAGTACCAATCATCTTTTCTAGCCGATTAATTTGATTATCTTTTTTAGATAGTAGTAATAACAAATGCTCTGTTGGTAAAGATTTGAGCTGATTATAATTATCAAAATAATCTCTACTCAGTTCAGAGTGACTTGTTAATTCTGAGGTTTCTAATCTGAGTAACAACTTATCTTTATTTTTTCCTCGTAGCTCCATTGCCACAATTTGCAGGTCTGCTTCTGGATTATTTTCTACTAGCTGTCTATAAGCAATGGCAATAGCACGGGGGTTAACTCCTTGGTTGTGGTAGAGGTCTAGGGTTTTGAGGATAGGAGTGATAAAGTCAGAAAATTCACCATCTTTAAATTTTTCTTCCCAATTGTCGGGTTTGCGACGGGGGTTAGGGTCATCTATAGTTGGCAGTCGCATGAAGACATATTCACATCTGACCCTATGCAACTTAGTGTGACTAGTTATACCCCAGTCTTCAATAGTTGCTGCTGTAAGATTAGCACCTGTTAAATCTGTTTCGTCTAGCTGCGTTTGTACCAACTTAGCTCTGAATAAATTAGCATCTCGCAAGTTAGCTTCACTGAGATCTGTGGCCATAAAGCTGGCATCTACGAGGTTAGCTCCGGCTAAGTTAACTCCTCTTAGGTTGAGGCGGTTAAAGTTTTTTTGTTGTGCTTCTCGTGTAACCACCAATTGCCGAACATCAGGGTGATCAAGGTAAGTTCCTGTAACTCTGGCTAGATCCAGTTTTTTGGCATTATTAAAGCAAGTGCAAGTTAGATTAGCTTCCAAATTTGTACTTTTGAGTACTGCTCCACTAAAATTGGCATTGGTTAGATTAGCGTGTCGAAAACTAGTACCACCTGTAGCAGCAAATGTAATAGCAATTCGACCCAGGTAGATATATTTATGATTTCCAGCTAAGGCTTGCCAACCTATGTAGGTAGCCTGCAAAGCTATAGCTATAACCATAGCAACAGCAACATTTATAACCATAATGTTCGGCGAAGTTGCAGTCGGAGTAACAGTAAAAATTACAACTACTGCCACAATTCCAGCTAAAGCACCTACTCCAGCTATAGTTAGAGCGCTAGCTACAACACCCGCTAAAACCACCAAGCTAATTATTGGTGCTACTCCAGCCACAGCACCATACCAAACTTCATTTACTGTGCCAGATTGAGCTACAGCTATAGATACTGCACACACGGCACTGACACCAACAACGCCAAGAGATTTTTCTAAACCTTGGTAAATAGTGACAATTGGGAAAAGAACCCATAGTATTACAATTACTACAATGGGAAGTATGCCGTATTGCTCTATGGCTTTGGGAGTCAGCAAAGATGCAGCAGAAAAACTAGCAATTGCTAAGGTAACTCCAGAAAAAGCTGCTACAAGTATTAATACTATCGCTAATGGGATTTTTAAATAATTTGGAAGTCCTGTTTTTACACCACTGAAGTTTGTCCCTATCAAGTTAGCCAGTGTAAAATTTGTCCCTCGAATATCTGCGTCACTAAAATCTGCTCCTGAAAGATCCTGACTTTTGAAAGATTGACCTTTGAGATTTACACGGCGAAAGTCCCTTTCTCCTGCTGCATATCTCATCAAAACTACTCTGGCTTTCATATCTTACTCTTAACGGGGTCCGCTACCAAATCCGCTTGGTCATTACCCCTTTATAAAAATCGCTAAAATTTTTTATGCCAGCAATCTAGGGCTATGGGGATAAGGGGGTTATGGTAACAGGATTTGGTCTAACATCAGTTTTGGATAAGAAGGAGCGAAGCGGGTAGGCTGAAAGTGCCAACCGTCAACCCCCCGCTTGCCCCATGCTTAGTATAGAAAACCTGCTGATGCTATGTCTGATTAATCTTTTCGGTGGGCTGATTGCCTATTGCCAAAGCTCCCAAAAAGCCTTACCTCCGCCTAGAATAAGTATTACCTGCTTCCCCTTAACCAAAACTGACGTTAAATTAGGTTTTGATTAGTAAATTGAGTCTGTAAAACATCAGCAATCAATAAAACGACTGAGACCCTGTAGCAAGGATATATCTTCCTCTCAAGATTAAGTTGATTGTTGAGTATTGAGTTTAAAGCTTAAACCTTGGCCAAAAGGCCACGGGTGCGCGTTCAACCCGATAACCTATGCGCTACGCGAACAACCTTATAACCTTCAACCTTAATCCTTCAACCCACTTTCTCGTATCCACTTTAAATGCTGGGATAATAACTGATCTAAATCATAACCCTGTTGAATGGTTTCCCTGGCCTTAGCGCGAATACCAGCCATCTGTTCTGGATGGTCGAGAGCTTCCTCAACCCGATCGGCGATTTCCTCTGGAGAGAAAAAGTTTACTAACAAACCATTAATCCCATCTTCAATCACCTCTGTCACTGGGGGAGTATCAGACGCTACTACCAAACAACCTGTAGAAAGGGATTCCAGCATCGACCAAGACAGAACAAAAGGACGGGTAAGATAAATATGAACAGAGGAAGCTTGAAGGACTTGTAAGTATTCTGAGTAAGGAAGTAAACCAGTAAAGTGGACTCTGTCTAGGTCAAGGGGTACTTTTTCTAACATCAAGTCTTTGTAAGTTTTGCCATCCGGTAGGGTTTTACCATAAGCCACCCGATTTTCCCCGACAATCACAGCATGACACTTAGGACGTCGCTGCTGAAGGATACCGATTGCTTCGATCAATTGGGGAAAACCTCGATAAGGTTCCATGCCCCGTGCCACATAAGTGACTAGTTCTTCCACCTCAGACAAATCTAAGTTTATCTGTTTTAGTACTAACTTTGCCCCTGGATTGGGTTTAAAGAACTCGGTGTCTACCCCATCATGACGCACAGTAATTCTGTTGTGGAAGTCGGCTGGAAATTGCTGGCGCTGCCAGTAAGTGGGAGACAATCCGCGATCGCAACTGGCTAGGTCTAACAAAATCGGTGCATTTTTCATCCGAATCCGGGCTTCATCGTCAGCGTTGAGGGGCTCGGATGGATCAAAATCAGCATCTGTGCCATGGGCATGATAAAACCACTCGAAGTAGCACAGTAATCTGGCTTGGGGGAAAGCGTCTTTAATAAATAACGTTGGTCCCCAACCCGAATGACCATAGATCACATCAGGAACAAATCCCTTAGCCTTTAGCTGATTGGCTAAGCGATAGACAGCTTGACCCTGAAGTACGGCATTTTCTAAGGGTCTAACATAGTGGTGAGTTTCTGGACGTACTTCCCTAGAGGTATTGTAAAGAGCTTTGAGCACTCCAGGCAGTTGCCCTTCCTTGCGCCTGGTACCAAAGACAACCTGGTTGCGGTTATCTTTAGCTAAAGCAGTTGCTATGTGGCGAAACTGGGCAGGGAAATTGGGATGTAGGAATAGAATACGCATTGAGAATAGCAAATGGCAAATGGTACTTGGCAAATGGTGAATCGATTTTTTCTGATTTTTTCTTAATTAACCATTAACCATGAACAATTTGCCATTAATTTACTAGCTGTTTTGTGGTTCTGGAATCGTAATATCTAAGACGGTAACGTCATTGGAAAGGCTAGTCAGGGCTGGTTTGATTTGGGAAGCATTGCCCACAACTACGGTAACAATCTGATCAGGTTTGAGATACTTTTCAGCAACCCGCTGTATATCCTCAATCGTAGTACCTGTCACTGCCTTTTGATAACGGAAGATGAAATCTTCTGGGTAGTCGTAGTATTCATACCGCATCAGCCGAGATAGGGTTTGCTCTGGCTTCTGGAAATTAAACACAAAGGAGTTGAGAACACTTTCTTTTGCCTTAGCCAATTCTTCTGAGGTAATCGGACTAGTGCGCAATTTCTGGATTTCATCTAGAACGGATTTAATAAAGGGTACCGTGGTTTCGGAGCGAGTTTGTCCGCCAGCAATAAACAGACCCGGATAGTCATAGCGAACACTCCAAACCCCGTAGACCGAGTAAGCTAGACCTTGACGCGATCGCACTTCGTTAAATAGTCTGCCCCCAAATCCATTCATCACCTCATTTAATACAGAAAGGGCGGCGTAGTCAGGGCTATTGAGTTTACCTCCGATATGTCCCATTTGAATATTACTTTGGGTCAGTTGAGGTTGATCCACAAAAAATATACCCCCTACCTGAGCCTGGGATGCGTCTGGCACCTTTGGCTGTGCTGGCGCAGAGGCAGATTTCCAACTCCCAAATTTCTCCTCAATTAGCGATCGCATTTTTTCGGAGTCAAAATCCCCTACAATACCCAGTATCATATTTTCTGGATATACATACTTCTGTGAGAAACTGATTAAATCATCGCGAGAGATATTGTCTAGATGCTCATACTCTATCGTGCGGGCATAGGGGCTAGTATCACCGTAGATCAGTTTCTTAAATTCACGAGAAGCAATATCACCAGGATCATCATTGCGGCGCGCAATTTGTCCTGCTAATTGCTGTTTAGCTAAGGCCAGCTTAGATGGAGCAAAGGCGGGCTTTTGAATAACTTCAGCAAACAAATCAAAGACCAAGTCCAAATCTTCGCTCAAAGCACTAAAGCTGGCAGTGCCAACACTAGTGTCAATACTAGTTTCCACCGAAGCTGCCTTTTCTTCTAAGAGCACATTTAACTCATTGCCTGAGTGTTCAGTGGTACCACCAGTACGCATCACTTCCCCAGCTATAGTGGCTAAGCCAATTTTGTCAGCAGGCTCAAGGCGATCGCCCGTGGGAATCATTGCTGTACCACTCACCAAAGGCAGTTGATGGTCTTCCATTAGATATACCACCATCCCATTATCTAACTCATAGCGAGTGTAGTCCGGTAGCTGAATTGGTGGTAACGGGTCAAAGTCTAATTCATCGTAATGGCGTGGGGTATCAGCTATTGCTGGTAGACGAGACACAAGCACTACCACTAGCATTGTCACCACCAGTAGCCCGATCCATTTCAGGTATTTGGGATTTTGGCTTTTCGATTTTAGATTGGTCATTGGTCATTAGTCATGGGTAATGCGATCAATAGTTGCTGGTTAGCAGGTTTAAGGTTAGGAGGTTGAAGGTTTAAGGTTAGGAGGTTGAAGGTTTAAGGTTAGGAGGTTGAAGGTTTAAGGT
>NZ_CEYLVT010000042.1:0-16568 GCF_982860115.1 Moorena sp. | reverse complement strand
TAGGAGGTTGAAGGTTACCGATGACAACCTTTACCCTTCAACCAAACCACCTACCCTACATCAGACCCCTGGGCATGAACAACCAAACAACATTCAACATTCAACTTTCAACGGAGATCTAGCTTTAACCTTGGCCTATTGGCCACGCTACGCGAACAACTTTCAACTTTCAACTTTCAACTTTCAACGGAGATCTACCTTCAACGGAGAACTGTTGAGTTACTGATTTGGTAAAATCCGTCCAATTGTGCGGTTTTCTGGTCGAAAGGTTGCCTGAGCTACCCGCTGAATGTCTGCTGCACTCACTGCCTCTATATCTTCTATTTCCTTGAATAAGTTACGCCAATCACCTGTTTTGACCTCATAGGTTGCCAAATTTCTGGCCATACCCATATTGGAATCAAGCGATCGCAATAAGCTAGCCCTTGCCTGAGTTTTTACCCGTTCCAATTCTTGGGGTGAAACTGGTTCAGTTTTGAGCTTTTCAATGTCTTCTGCCAATGCACTTGCCACCTCTTCCACCGTGTGTCCTGGTGAAGTGAGGGCATAGAACAACATTAAATTAGGATATTTATCACCAGGAAAGCCACTAAACCCTGCCGCCGATAGGGCTACTTGTTTCCCTTCTACCAGAGACTTATATAGGCGAGAGGTTCGACCATCACTCAGCAAATTGCCCATAATTTCATAAACCACATGGTCAGGATGGGTAATCCCTGGTCGATGGTATCCTTCCAAGTACCAGGGTTGGGAGGGTAATTTCAAGGTAACTTCCTTGGTTTCGGACTGTGGTGGTTCTACCGTAGTGACTTTAGGAATTTCCCTTTGATGGTTGTAGCGTCCAAAGTAGACTTTAGCTAGCCGTTTCACCTGCTTTGGATCCACATCTCCCGCAATAGCTACAGTTAAGTTATTCGGACTATAGTAAGTGTCAAAAAACTCCTGAACATCTTGGCGAGTAAGATTGCGAATGTCTTTGTTGTAGCCAATCACCGGACGCCGATAAGGGTGCTTGGTATAGGCAGTATCCAAGAACGACTCAATCATTTGACCGATCGGAGAGTTATCAGTGCGCAGACGACGCTCTTCGAGGATTACCTGTTGTTCCTTATAAAATTCTCGAAATACTGGCTCAAGGAAGCGTTCCGACTCTAGGGACATCCACAGCTCTAATTTGTTCGATGGCAAGCTGTAGAAGTACACCGTATAATCCGTAGACGTTGCGGCATTCAAGCCCACGCCTCCTAATTGCTCAATAATCTGACCCAACTCATTCTGCTGGACATACTTAGCCGCCTCAGCTTCGACTTGGGCAAACTCTTCCTTTAACTTAGCCACCTCTGCCTCATTCCCAGTGGCTTGATATTCTTTAATTTGTGTCTTCAACTCGTCCAACTTGTCTAGCAGAATTTTTTCTGCCTCATAGTTGGTAGTACCAATCCGGGTGGTACCTTTAAACGCTAAATGTTCTAAGAAGTGAGCCACACCGGTTTTGCCATCCGGTTCATCCACACCACCTACATCGGCATAGGTAAGAAGGGAAACTACTGGTGCTTCGTGGTTTTCCAGGACAATGAACTTCATGCCATTATCCAGGGTAAACTCCGTTACCCGTTCGATCACCCGGTCTAGATAGGGTTGGATTGAGGTTGAAGGTGATGCTGGGGTTTCACTACGGGCTAATGCAATAGTCGAGAATGTTCCCCAGATTAGGATTGCCGCCCCCAGATAAGGTATAATTAATAGGGACTTGGTATATCCTGTCTTGAATAAGCACCGAAGTGGTCTTAATTGATCAGCAACACGCTGGAGAAACACGACCAATCCATTCTGTTTAGTCATACAAGGGTGGCAATAACGAACTTACAGAACTCTCCCACAACGCCCACCGCTTTCTAGGGTGGGATGTAGTGGTACCGCCTAGAGGCGGCGTGAGGTTAACAACTAATAAGCTAGCGTCTCTTCATCAAGTGTTTGACACTCCCCGCCGAAGTAAGAACGGGGATTCTTAGTTCTACGACACGCCTTGAAATTAGCTATCCAGCAAAGGCAATATTCAAGCCAAATACCCGTTCAATCAGCAACCAAGCATCAAGCCTAACTTAACTAATCCCAGTGGGCTTATCTCCCTAAGCGCTAGGTACTAGGAGTGTCTAATATAACTGTTTCTCCCTTCCCTCGTTCCCGTGTGCCCCACGGTACGTTATATATTTTGAATTTGCTACTTTACTGGTTTTCGGTATCCGTTAAGACCCATGCGTTTTAGCGGTGCGACCCGTGGCGAATTAAATTCGCCGAACGCGCCCCGCGTCTCCTACGGAGAACGGAAAGCGCACCGGCGAGGTTTTTCGCGCCTCGTGTACTAGCATCGCAAAACGCTCGTTATTGAATCAGGTAGTACCGACGAATCCTACCTGTGCGCTTTCTACACACTTATTGTATTATAAACCTTTGCCTTGACAAATTCCGGAAAAGTCGCCCGCTTATGGGCACCTCAAGTAGCATGGCCAAACGCGCCCCGCGTGGCCAATAGGCCAAGGCCAGCTTGAAACCCAAATTTTTGGTCACAATCAAGGCATGATTACCATCACCTACTACTAGAAACTCAAGCCAACTCTGTCTCAAATTTGACAATTATGGGGTGAAGTGTTGGACAATTTGGATAATAGCGCTACAAGTTTCATTTTGACACCCATGGGAATAATCAATCAGCCAACTCAGTCAGAGACAGAGACCAGGCAACGTATCCTGACAGCAGCACGACGTTTGTTTGCCAGTCGAGGTTATAACGGGACAACCACCAGGGAGTTAGCCAGTACTGCTGGGGTCGCTGAAGGTACCCTATTTCGTCATTTTGAAAACAAAAAGGCCATCCTGATTGAAGTCGCCACCCAGGGTTGGGTAGACATTCTCACCGATTTGCTCACGGAACTCAGTGAAATGGGCAGCTATAAAGCAGTAGCACAGATGATGCGGCGGCGAATGATGCGTATGGGTGAGAATGCGGATCTGATGCGAGTATGCTTTATGGAAGCCCAATTCCACCCAGAATTGCGCGATCGCATTCAGTCAGAAGTGATTATTAAAATGACGGATGTGGCTGAAGCCTTTTTTGAAACCGCCATTGAGCGAGGCATTTATCGCCCTATGAACCCCAAGATTTTGGCTCAGGTGTTCTTGGGCATGTTTGCTGTTGCTGGTTTCAGCCACAATACCATCCTCGATTCAGATGCCTCCCCCAAAGAGATTCAAGAAATGGCAGAAGGCATTGCTGATATTTTCCTCAACGGAGTGTTGGTGAAGGAATAGAGCAGGAATCCGAGGAAAATCGCAAATTGAAAATGCCAATTAACAATTAACAATCAACAAATTACCAATTACTAACTAAATCTCGTGCTTGTTTAGTCCATCGTGCCACCTGATCAACACCAGGACAAAGGTCTCGGCGCTTCATGGTTGCTACCTGTAGGCGTAAAATATTTTGGTGCAAGCGGTGAGGGGGAGTCTGAGCTAGTTGGGTTAAAGAGCATATTCCTGCATGTAACACTAGTCCACAATATTGGCAGCCAATGCTAGGGATACGAGCTAAATCGGCTAGGGCGACCCATTTATTGACGTACTGAGTCTTAACCTTTAACTGGTTAGCTAGCGCTTGTTTAGCTTGGCCAGTGCTTGCCTTGTCGAGCAACTGCCTAGTGGTGGTAATGCCCAATTCTTTTAGTTTTGATTGATCTTGAATACTTAATCCGGGCAACTGCTCAATTGACCAGTCGCTGACTTGGGTAGTTCTCGGATGAATTTTGGATTTAGTAGACATCTAGACTACCGGGAAATGATGTTTCTAGATTAATCCAGCCTACACCGAACCGCAACAGGGTAATCATACCTGATAGCAGTTCTCTATTGGATGAGATACCGCGCTGCATCCCTTGGACTTTTCCAAAAGGTTCCTTGTTGGTTAACAGTTACTTAACACTCAATGCTCAACCTTCAACAAACCACCATACATCACTATCCGGATCTCGGTTCGCTGGAAATGAATACTGGCTTAGTGTCAAAACCGGCCAGATCACATTTGTGCTTCCAAGAAATCTAATGCAACATATATGGACTTCTGTGGATAAGCTTGGTAAAGCTTTACTAGGGGATATGTGGAGAAGTGTATACTTGAGCCTTCAGGATGCGATCGCTCTGCTTGTAATCCTCTACATTCCTAGTTTAATCGGGCAGTTAATTCTCTCCAACAGCTTCTTAGATTTTAGTGTTTGTATGGAGAGTGCCATTGGTGTCCAATTTTATGCGAGCTTAATCATCGGTGCCGCTAATTTTTTGGTCTGGATCCTGATTCCTGGTCGCATAATTGGTCGTTTGTGGGCACATTTCAATAATTTTTAGTTTATAAAGTCTTATTGTTATAGCTGTTTTTAATCGGGGAAGTTCCTTTTTTTGTTGGTTTTAGAATGAAGTTAAGCCGTAACAAAATTTCTTTGGAGCAGGAAGCCAAAGCTGGGTTAAATTCCTTACTCCAGCAAACGGCTCAAGTGGGTAGTTTTTTTTTCGTCTTGCTGTTACTTAGTCTTGGTAATCCTTCAGGATTAGTCGTCAGTTTGAGTTTTTTGTGGGGAATTGGTTTTGTGGCTTGGCAAGAAAATCAGCGACTGACTGGCAACGCCAAAAGGCAAAAGAGAACAGGCAAAAGGTAATAGGAAAAGGAAATTTCTTTCCCTAATCTCAACCTAACTCGAAGCTCCTGAGTTCTGGATAACCTTGGGTATGTCAACTGACGAAACTTAGTTTAAAAACGCTCGATAGACTCAAATTCCTTTGTTTTTCCGGCATTTGCTGCCTCTCCACAAGTTCGGGGTGTCGGAAATACCTTGCCTGGATTGGCTAAACCCTTGGGATTGAATACCTGATTAACCCATTTCATCGTTTCCAAGTCCGTATACGTGAACATATCTGGCATAAAGCAGTTCTTATCCGCACCAATACCATGTTCCCCAGATATACTCCCCCCTGCTTTCACACAGAGTTTGAGGATTTCGCCACCAACATGTTCTACCTCTTCTAATGCCCCAGGCACCTTTTCATCGTACAAGATTAGGGGGTGTAGATTTCCATCACCCGCGTGGAATACGTTGGCTATTTTGTACCCATATTTCTCGCTTAATGCCTCAATCTCGCTCAAAACACCCGCTAACTCAGTGCGAGGAATCACCCCATCTTGAACGAAATAGTTAGGGCTGATCTTCCCTGCGGCAGCAAAAGCCGCTTTGCGACCTTTCCATAATTTCAGGCGGGTTTCTTCGTCACTAGCCGTGGTGATATTTCTTGCCCCATTCTCTTTACACAGTTGGGCAACCCGCTGTTTATTAGTGTCCACTTCTACCTTTAAGCCATCGAGTTCTACCAGCAATATGGCTCCAGCATCCCTCGGATAACAACCTGTTGCCACTACGTCTTCTACGGCATTGATGCTGAGATTATCCATCATTTCCATACCCGCAGGAATGATCCCAGCACCAATAATGTCAGTAACTGCAGTACCAGCAGTTTCAATGCTAGTAAAGTCCGCTAGGAGGACACAAATTGATTCTGGTCTCTTGAGGATGCGCAGGGTAATTTCTGTAGCGATCCCCAAGGTGCCTTCGGAACCAACAAATAAGCCCGTTAGGTCGTAACCAGGCATTTCTTGAACTGATCCCCCTACATCCACGATTGAACCGTCAGGAAGAACCAATTTTAACCCCATGACGTGATTAGTGGTCACGCCATATTTTAAGCAATGGACACCACCAGAGTTCTCAGCTACATTGCCACCAATGGAACAAATAATTTGACTGGAGGGATCAGGGGCATAATAGAAACCCGCACCACTTACCGCTTGGGTCACCCAGTTGTTGATTAAGCCTGGTTGTACTACGATTCGCTGATTTTCCAGGTCAATGTCCAGGATCCCCTTCATTAGGGCAGTGACAATCAACACACCATCTTCTATAGGTAGAGCACCACCGGATAATCCGGTGCCAGCACCCCGTGCCACCCAAGGGATAGAATAGCGATCGCATATCTTAAGCACCTCTGAGACTTGTTCGGTAGTGCGTGGTAGCACTACTACCGCTGGTCGTTGGCGATAGCTGGCCAGACCATCACATTCATAGGTCAGCAATTCTTCACGACGTTGAACCACACCATTTTTGCCTACTATCGCAACAAATTTCTTAATGATTGGGGTCCAGTCAGTCTTATGATTCGTCATATTTCAATAGCGATAGAATAATGTGAACTACCTGACGTTGAAGACTTTCTAGTTTAAGGTGTGTGAACTACCTGACGTTGAAGACTTTCTAGTTTAAGGTGGTCGGGAATCACGCTTTGCTAATCCCGTCAGCCGATTTTGATCAAATTTCTCAAAAAGGTATTAATTATGAAGTATAACGTTTAATGTCTCCTATTTACCTTAATATTTACCTGGCCTGAAATGGGGTAAATAGTTTCGAGCTCAATTGCTCATACCTCCTTGCTGAGTTCTTAGCCATATACCTTCTGGTGCCTTTAACCTACCGGAAGCTAGGGGGGGGGAACTTATAACCCCTTCGGCGTATAGTCTACATACTTTAGTTAGAGTTTACCATTCCCAAATAATAGAGTTTACCATTCCCAAATAATTTTAATTTTGTAGTTGTGGATTCCTGCTTTTCTTTCTTAACCCTTCATAAATCTGTCCCTACTGGTCAAGATACCTTGGCTGGTGGTATATCTCAAGTCACTATACGTGCTGCTCAATCTGAGGATATTAGCACCTTAGCAGATATTCTTGCAGATAGCTTTCACCCTCAAAAAGGGCTCATCAGCTGGGTTCACCCTCTATTAAGACTGGGTATTTACGAAGATTTGCGCCACAGACTGCGATCTAGTTTACCCCATTACCTGTGTTTAGTCGCCGTCACTACCGTTCCCGGTTCTGCTGGTACCAGTCAGCTGCTAGCTGGTACTGTAGAGCTAACACTCCGTTCTCGCTATTGTTGGCCAAAGCCCAACTGCCAACATCTTTACCTCTCCAATCTGGCTGTCAGAAAGTCTTGTCGGCGGCAAGGAGTCGGGGAAAATTTGCTGTTTGCTTGTGAGCAAACTGCCCTAGAATGGGGCTTCCAAGACCTCTACTTGCATGTTTTGGAAAACAATTATCAGGCCAGGCAACTTTATCTCAAGAGGGGATATGAACTGGATCGGGTAGAACCAAGCTATACCGGAGGATTGCTTAGGCTTCCCAAACGCCTGCTCTTACACAAGCAGATTAATCCTGCTAGTCTTAGTTCACAGGATCAGAGTCTGTCTCAGTAGGCTGAATTTGGTCATAATGGAGTTATCAAGCTGACGAATAACAGATAGATTTTACATTTGGTGATTTATCACATTGACAAAATAAACAAAATATTTTACAATCCTACACTTTTGCTCAGACTATCTGTAGCAGAGTATCGTTTTTGGTAACAGATCAAAAAGGGGGTTATTGATAAAGCTTTCAAGAAAATTGTTGTTTGAAGACCTCGCCAGGGTCGAAATTTAGTTGATTTGTGTTACGGTCTACTTGTAAATCCCATGAGATCTACGGTACTAAACCACAAAAGTTGCTTTATACCGATAAATTGTAGCTATTGATACCAATAATCTATAATTTAGTATCTAGTCATACAAAGTTTTGGTGTCTTGAAGCCATTTTGAGGTGTTTTTTGATAACTATAAATTTAGGTTAAACCCAAGTTTATAGTTGGAAATGGTAGTTAAACTTGACTCTCCGTTTTGTGTATTTTCAAAAACTTACAGTGTCTTGATGCAAAGCGCGAGTGGGGGAAACCACGGCAGTCGCTCATGGCGCATGGGTCTGTGTGCGGAACCTGCGTCCGCACCTGTCTTGATGCAGTCGCTCATGGGGGAAACCACGGCAGTTGCTCATGGGGGGAACCCCCGCGTGAAGGCACTGCCTCCCCTGTTCCCTTGCTGCATCGCTCTCCAGCCCCGTGGGAACCCCCGCAGGTCGGCGCTGCCTCCCCAAGACCTCTTAGGTGCGCTTTCCGCGTTAAGAATTAAATTCCCCACGGGTCGCACCTGAGGCATCGCTTCTTTAAGGAAAGCGGATCGGGGCTTTTAGCTTGGGTGCTTACCTGCTCTAAGATATTACGCCATATAGTTTGAGATGGAGAGTAAATACCAAGACTATTACCAGATAGCTTTTTACCCAAAGGAGGTGGTTGCTCACAACCAGGGTCTCGCCAATCCTCAACCCCTAAGTGGCATGAACCAGGAAAGCCTGAACCCCTGCAAGAATAAGATGAGAGACTCACAGCCATCAGAAATTCTCTCGCAATTTCGGGATAAACAATTGTTAATTGTTAATAGTAGGCGTCGCAATGGCCTAATCATATATAAACACTACCATGCAGAATTTGCAGGACCAGGTTCGGCTGTAGGAGGAATATTTGATCTTGATTGTCAGGGAGTAGTGCCAGTGGGCAATCTATCATTGATTTCTCCAGAATCAGCTGAGGAGCGACGGCGTGCTTATTTGATTCGGCGGCAATGGATTCGACTGACTAAACAAATTACAGAATATCCAAGTCCTATACAACGAACCCAACAGATTCTTGAACAGTTTGAGGGATTTGGTTTTGATGCCAACACTATTGCCCAACTGCCAGATGAAGCCTTTGCTCTGCTGGTAGGGGTTTTGCCCTATACAATCAGGAAGGTACGTAATGCCCCTCACCATGAGCATTAAGTCTGGAATCCTTTGGCTGATGCTGATCGTCTCAATTGATTAGAAAATTTTTTAATGGGTAATATCAAGTCTGGTTGAATACCCATAATTAATGGAGAGTGTTGGAAGGGTGGGGAGGGTGGGAACCCACCCCTAACCCCTCCCAGGAGGGGAATATCGGGAGATGGGAACCCACCCCTAACCCCTCCCAGGAGGGGAATATCGGGAGATGGGGGAGATTTTTATTAAGGGTAATTATCCTGACATGATATAAGAGATAATTTTGCCAAACCCCTACCTATCACCATTTACTGTTCACCATGGATTATCTTGCTGCCATCATATCAGCCTCTGTAGTTGGCGAATTAAGAAATTTCAGCTATAACAGCCCATAGCGATGCAGAGGTGCGACCCGTGGCGAATTTAATTACGGGTCAAACGCACCATTACGGTCTTGGGGAGGCAGCGCTGACCTGCGGGGGTTCCCACGGGGCTGGAGAGCGATGCAGAGGTACGACCCGTGGCGAATTTAATTCGCCTACGGAAAGCGTACCATTACGGTCTTGGGGAGGCAGTGGGGTCTTGGGGGTTTCCCCCATGAGCGACTGCCGTGGTTCCCCCATGAGCAACTGCCGTGGTTTCCCCCATGAGCGACTGCATCAAGACAGGTGCGGACGCAGGTTCCGCACACAGAACCATGCGCCATGAGCAACTGGCATGGTTCCCCCCATGAGCGACTGCATCAAGACATGGAATTGTCGGTATTTAGCTAATTGGTTACTATGAATGATTTTGACATACTTAAAAAAACTATCGATCGCCTAAGAAGCGAACGAGATGATCTCAAGAAAGAACTAGATACCTACCGAAGTTATCTGGATAAGCGCTCTACAGATATCAGAGCTTTAATTTATACAGAATTACAACTATTTTCACCCAAAATAGCTGAGGAACTCAGGAAGGAATTCAGAACACAATTTCACCTAGTGATTGGCTTGTTGGTTTTCACTACCCTATTGACCACAGTCAGTGGTTTTGTAGTTATGTCTAGTCTTGTTGATAGTTCGGTAAAAGCACATATCAAAGACCAACAAAAACAACTTGATAAACTCAACAAACGTATAAATAACTCTCTATTTGATAACCGAGTTGATCTGCAAGTTCTTCAGCAACAAACTCAAACTATCAAAACCCAAACTCAAGATTATCAAAAACAAGCTCACTATCTAAATAGTAAGGTGGAAAGCTTAGATATCAACGCTTCTAGTATAGAGAAAAAACTTAATGCTCTTATAGAATCAGACCCAGTCGCCTTGGGAGATATAGTTGAGCGGATCAATAACTTAACTCAAGATAGTAATCAGTTGATTACTATCTCTAGAAGTATCGAAGAAGTAGCTAGTTCACAGATTAAACTGGAGAGTGGAGAAATTTCTGTTAGGGAAGGTAATTTATCAAAAGGTGATGGCAGACGAAGAATATCAGGTGAGCAAAAGTTTAATACGAACTTTTCTTCCGATCCTGTGGTTTATATTGCTTTAAACGATATCGATAGTGATAATGATGAAAATCTCCGATTAAAAGTTGATGTAACTCATGTCAATCGAGAGGGGTTTCATTATGTATTGGAAACCTGGGGAGACACGCGGGTTTACAGCGCTAATGCAAGTTGGTTTGCCTATGGCAAATAAATCGGATCGATTCCAGTTTAATACTTATAATTGAATGCTGTCTGTCAAGGAAAATCGATTCAGCGCTGCATCGCTATACCCTATACCCTATTCCCTATTCCCGGCTCGCAGCGCTATAGTTTTTCCAGCAACTAATTCGGTCAGGGGAAATACTTTTGGTTATCCCCTTTCCCTTTGTCTAGCCTTAACCTGAAATCAATAGACTATTGGTTGTCTTCTGTCTTCCCCTTGCTGTTACCGGGAGAAGAATTGTATATAGCGTCTAACTGTTGGCGAGCGTCTTCAACGGTCATTGACCGCATCACTAACAGGGGTTCATTAATAGGGTTGCCACTATCATCAAGCAGTTCCGGGTGCGGTACTGACTTAGCAGGAGATGGATTGGCATTCACTTGATTCCGTCCCCATTGGGTGGGTGATTTTCCGGATGGTGAGAAACAACGCTGGGAATCAAAACTCAAACTTAATAGGTTACGAATTAAATTCCCAATCGCTAAAAATGCTAAAACAGTAAAGGCAATTAGATAAATTAGGTGTAACATCGTATTGTCCTCCCGACCGAATAGTTGGTCTTTAACTCCTTGTCTTGCTCAGGGATAAAAAACGGCTTTTTATAGGTGGTTAGTTAACCTTAACAAACGGTAGTCCACTATTTCCTCAATCATTTCCTGAATCTAGGTGCGCCAAGATTAGTCATTCCCTGAGGCCGCTGACTCGGATGCACCGGATGCCAATGATCGCCACCGGATTGCCACTCCCCAACATTCTCTCACTAATTGGTGCCATGGCATCATGGTAGAAAGTTCAACTCCTACTTGACCATCGGTAGCGTTAAAAAGCATTTTAGCTGTATTTACCTCCTGCTGGGCTTGCTTTACCCGCTTTAGTAGGTCAGATTTTTCCTCCTTGGTCAAAAAGGTGATATCTTCTGTTTCTAACAACGAAAGCGATCGCTCAAACCAGTAGTCAAAATCTACTAGTAGCGGTTCCAAGATGCTTTTAAGTAACTCCGGTGTTGATGGCTGGGGTTGATCCATGATATTAAAACGGTTTATTTTTTTATAGTCTACCTTAATTATATTTACATTTTTTTACAATTTTTGACATAACCCTTAACACTTGTGAGAGACTACTACTCTATCAAAATTGCATTGAGGGGTAAGATCAAGTGCGATTTAATACCCATCATCAAGAGGATTGATGCTCAGATGGTCAGATGGGGCAGATTGTGATCAAGGGGAATTATCTGGAGATGATCTAAAACAGACCTTGGCCAATTAGGCACCCTTGTACTATGCATCTGTGTTATCCATTAAGTACCAAAACCATTACGCCAACCCGTAACCCCTAACCCCTTGCCCTAACCCTCAACACTAAATTGACAGAGTACTACACCAGAAACATGTACTTTACCAAAAACTAGCGATGCAGCAAGGGAACAGGGGAGGCAGCGCCGCCAAAGGGGGTCCCCCCCATGAGCGACTGCCGTGGTTTCCCCCACTCGCCCTTTGTATCAAGACAAGGTTTGTATCATAGAGGGATAGCACAAAATTGGTGTTACGGTCATAGCGCGTTATTCAATTCCATAGAACAGTCACCGATGGTTAACTCAGAAGCCTCCGAACAGCCTGAAAAAATTCATTTGCCCCGTACTAGCGAATCCGAAACCCTAAAAAGGCTCCGTCATACGACCTCCCATGTGATGGCAATGGCCGTGCAGAAGCTATTTCCGAAGGCTCAGGTGACTATCGGTCCTTGGATTGAAAATGGTTTTTATTATGATTTTGATCAGCCAGAACCGTTTACTGAGCAAGACCTGAAGAAAATCCAAAAGGAAATGGTCAAAATCATTAAGCGGAAGCTTCCGGTAATTCGGGAAGAGGTGCCACGGGAAGAAGCTCAACAGCGGATCAAGGAACTGGGTGAACCCTATAAACTGGAAATTTTGGCAGATTTAGAAGACCCGATCTCGATTTACCACCTGGGGGATCAGTGGTGGGATTTGTGTGCTGGTCCCCATGTAGAAAACACTAGTGAAATCAACCCGAAGGCAATTCAATTGGAAAGTGTTGCTGGGGCTTACTGGCGAGGGGATGCGAGTAATGCTCAACTCCAGCGCATTTATGGTACAGCTTGGGAAAACCCAGAGCAACTACAGGAATATAAGCGCCGTAAGCAAGAAGCCCTGAAACGGGATCACCGTAAGCTGGGTAAGGAACTGGGACTGTTTATTTTTTCTGACCCGGTTGGACCAGGATTACCCCTGTGGACCCCGAAAGGAACAGTTTTGCGTACCCTTTTGGAAGATTTCCTCAAGCAAGAACAGGTTAAACGAGGTTATCTACCAGTGGTGACACCCCATATTGGTCGAGTGGACTTGTTTAAGGTATCCGGTCACTGGCAGAACTATAAAGAGGATATGTTCCCGATGATGGCTGAGGATGAGGAAGCAGCAGCCGCAGAACAAGGGTTTGTCCTAAAGCCGATGAATTGCCCCTTCCATATCCAAATTTATAAGAGTGAATTGCGCTCCTACCGGGAATTGCCCATGCGCTTGGCAGAATTTGGTACAGTATATCGCTATGAGCAATCTGGGGAACTGGGGGGGTTAACCAGGGTGCGCGGTTTCACGGTGGATGATTCTCACCTATTTGTGATGCCGGATCAGTTGGATCAGGAATTCATCAGTGTGGTGGATTTAATCCTGTCAGTGTTCAAAAGTCTGCAACTGAAGAACTTTAAAGCACGGTTGAGTTTCCGTGACCCGGCCTCGGATAAGTATATTGGTTCCGATCAGGCTTGGGAAAAAGCCCAAGGAGCAATTCGCCGTGCTGTGGATACCTTGGGCATGGAATCCTTTGAAGCACCAGGGGAAGCGGCATTTTACGGTCCTAAACTGGACTTTATCTTCCGGGATATCCTGGACAGGGAATGGCAGTTAGGAACAGTACAGGTGGATTACAACTTGCCAGAACGATTTGATTTGGAGTATGTGGCAGAAGATGGCACTCGCCAACGCCCGATTATGATTCACCGTGCCCCCTTTGGGTCTATCGAGCGGCTAACTGGGATATTGATTGAACAGTATGGGGGAGACTTCCCCTTCTGGTTAGCACCTGTACAAGCACGATTGTTGCCAGTTGGGGACGCACAGTTGCCTTTTGCTCAGGAAGTGGCAGCAAAAATGCGATCGCATGGCATTCGAGCAGAAGTCGATACCAGTGGGGAAAGGCTCGGTAAAGCAATTCGTAATGCCGAAAAGGCTAAAATCCCGGTGATGAGTGTGATTGGTGCCAAGGAAGTCGAAGCAAACAGTTTGAATATTCGTACCCGTGCCGCTGGGGAATTAGGAATGATGCCCATAGACCTGGTTGTAGAAAAGATGGAGCAGGCAAATCGGAATCGGGAGAATTTTTAGACTCTCAAGGTAGTAGGGAGTAGCGATGCACCGAGTTTTGACTCGGTGCATCTTTTTGTTGTCAATCTATAACGAGGGAGATGCATTGCTTCTGCCTTATGCCTTGCTGTCAGGCATTTTTAATGCCTAACAGCTGATCACCACAGGTATGGCAGAGCCTATATTTTTAGCAATTTTTCGCTTTATAGAATTCCTATAACTATTTACATTAAGTTTTGTTAAGCGACTCAACACTTTTGGTTCTCCATCCTCCCCATCTTCCCTCTTTTATCCCGATCTTAAGTCTTTTCCAACTTTTAAGTCAGTGCTATTCCAGTTAAGAAGCTGCTTCCCAAAAGATGATCATGTGGAATTCACGGATATTATCTATTTAAAATTGTTAAATTTCCGCTGAAATTTCAGTAATTATATCTAGGCAACAGCAGGTTAAATCAGGAAATTATAAATAGGGTATTTATTTCGGTTGTAAACAAAAAAACGCAGTAAAAGAAAAAATACAATAGGCAAAAGGCAATAGGGTAAAGAGATAAGGAGTTTTATTTGACAATAAAAAAAATCTCATGTGTTTACATCTCATTTATAAAGGCTAGATTAGGAGAATAACAAAAGTTTAACTAGACGAGTTAAAACCAGCTGAAAATCAGGGTGCGTTCGCGTAGCGGCTCGTACCGAGCATCGCTTTGCACACAAAATAGCACTAATTAACGAAAAAGCTGTGTTCTCACTCGGGAGATTTACTGACTAACTATGGCGGGTTTTCACTTGGCCTTTAGCACAACCAATTGGGCACACACCATGGGGTTATATAGTTAATTTGTGTTTCAGTTTATTTGTGTTTGACTCCCTATCCTTTGAGTAATCTCTCGATAGCGGATTTCTCTATAAAAACGTGTTTAGTTTAATTTCTCAATTCTCATTATTCATCGCGGCCAGTCATGAAATCTTTATTGAACTATCTCCAAGGGATCGCACCCGATGTGGGTTCAAAAAGCCTACCCCATCCTCTAGGGAAAATTTTTCCTTGCCAGTTTCCTGGCCAGACACTGATTGGCAGTGTGATGATAGTCAGTGCGATCGCAGGTTACGCGACTCCAGTATGGGCTGATTCCCAACTCCAGTTGGTAAAAGTTGCTAATGATGCTGATGGTAATATCGTTACAGAAGTGCCATCAGGACAAGAATTTATCTACACCATCCGCGTCTCCTGTAGTGGAGATGATGACTGCGAGGATGTGGTGATTACTGACCAACTCCCTCCTGAGATTGATTGGTCTTCTAACAATGTCAGCATCCTTCCTGGACGTCCTGCTACTGTCAGCTATGACGAGGATACAGGATTGGCTACCGTTGAGTATAATTCACCGATTCCAGCCGGTTCCCCGGTAAACTTGGAGATTCGAGTCCAGTTTCCCTCCGGTACGACTGTAGACAATACATCAGCCATTAACCTAGCTGAAGGGACAAGTTCTAATGCCGGGAATCCCACCTCCAATGCTCTAACGGTTACCTCTGATGTGGATTCAAACGCTGCGTTAAACAAGTGGACATTCGAGAAAAATCGAGGGATACTAAGTTTTTAGATATTGAAGCCATTAGTTGCTCCTTCTCCCCATTAATTGTAGCTGTTAATACTAAGAATTTAGGCTCTCCTAGACTGATTATAGTAAATGAGTAGTTTAAATGGGCTTAAAACCTTAACTAGCAAGGGATTCAGTAAACTAAAAATCAATTTTTCTAAAAATTGCATTTTTAAATTAATCAAAGCCTTACTTATTAAGGGTTATAGCGATTATTTTATACTAATTTGTCATAACCACCCTAGGAGAGCCAGAATTTATAACTTAGTCTTTGTATAAGAATTGCTCACCGCGGCTCTTTCCTGCTAGTGGAATTTCCGGGGAGTTTTGTCGAGGATTCGGGAAGTTTTGTCGAGGATTCGGGAAGTTTTCTTGCTCGTTACGAAGTTCTTTTAAAAGCTCATCATGTTGCTGATCGTTGATACCCAGTTCATACCGGATCGGAAAGAGATCCCCGAAACTACTAGAGAAATTCACATGTCCAGCTTGGATCGCTTCTTTTAGCACCCCTTTGTATACCCTCAAGCAGTTGTATACCCTCAAGCAGTATTGTTGGTTAGCACCTGTTAGGGTTTTAGCCAGGATGTGTAATTCCTGAGATTTGAGATCATCCACCGAACGACCTTCCAGAAATTCCGGGAAGTCCAAGGATAGCTTCTTCAGTTGACGGCGCAACTTGTCTGCCAAACTCTCCTGGATATATTGGTAAAAACTACGACCCCAAGTTTGATAAAGCCATAAGCTGCTCACCAGAATTACTACACTCTGAAACAGGAATTGCACTAGAACAGGGAAGCGATTAATTTCGGGACGACCCCCGTAGATGAAGAAGAAGTTAAACGCAATAAAGGTACAAATGGAAAAGACTTGGTGCAATACCTGCTCGCGATTGAGAGATTGGTTTTTTCGCCACAGAGCAGCTTTGTATAGCTTCTCTAGCTTGGTACAAATTACACAACTGAGCGCCACGAAGACAACGAAGGTAAGAGGAGTTGCCACCAGTTTAGGAATCGCAATTGGGTGATTCATGATGTAAAACCCTGGCTTGAAAAGCGCACCTAACTGATTCTCTTCATGGGTCCAAGCCCCAGACAGGTAATAATCGAAGTTTCCTGCATACAACC